>DLXL01000586.1:0-1138 GCA_003448025.1 Saprospirales bacterium
CTTTAAAAATGCACGGGGCTATAGAAACACTTAGCTCTTCATTTGCTAATGTAACCTGTCGTCGAGAGTAAATTGTTTGGGCTATTCCAAAAGCAGCACTAATTACTGCAATTAAGATTGATATTAATTCTGTCATATTTTATTATTTTCATTTCATGCAACTACAGGTTACCCACAATTAACGACTAAGTAACCTTCTAAATTTTTACTTAGTCGTTAATTGCGGGAACTACCCTATGAGATCAAGCCTTGTCTCCCAGTATTAAGGGTTCTAAGCAACAAGAGTAAGAATAAACTTTCGTTTTTTTTCAGATTAGTAGCAGCAAATATATTCCCCACACCCCAAACGAACAAGGCTCCCCTCCAAATATATTTCCATGTAATCCCTAAATATCCAAACTATCCAGTGGACTTTTCACTTTTGCCCAACCTTTTTTGTGATCCCGCTCTTGCGGGACAGGTTATGCGTGTAAATTTCTGTTGTTTTTGAGCTGGAATGCCCTAATAGGTCCCAACCATACCCAATCAAGCCACTAAAGTATACCCCAAATCATCCCCAATTCCCCGGCTTGTGTAATCTCCGCTGCGCGGGATAACAACTCACGTTCGGTTTATATTAGTGAAGTGCATTTACGCAAAACAAAACGTGCCCATACCAAAAATGCCAGTTGAGGTCCCGCCAGTGCCTGTCTGAACCCGCCCGGCAGACCACACTCGAAAAATTCCCCATCCCAAATCCCCTTCCTATCTTTACCCCAAATCTTACCCATTCCTATGCGCAAACTCCTCCTCCTGCTGGTCTGCTTCCTGACAGCCTTTACCACCCAGGCCCAAAAAGACTCCTCCGCCAACGACCTGAATACCTGGTTCAAACCCGTTAAATGGCGCAACATCGGCCCGTTTCGCGGCGGACGCTCCGTGGCGGCATCGGGGGTGGTGGGTGATATTCATACCTATTACATGGGCACTACCGGCGGCGGACTCTGGAAAACCGAAGACCGGGGCATGAACTGGAGCAATATCTCCGATGGCTTCTTTACCACCGGCTCCGTGGGGGCTGTGGCGGTGTCGGAAAGTGATCCCAATGTAGTCTACGTGGGCATGGGCGAGCACGCGGTGCGCGGGGTGATGACGCACC
>DLXL01000586.1:1281-4055 GCA_003448025.1 Saprospirales bacterium
ATCCACGGATGCCGGCAAAACCTGGAAGAAAATCGGGCTGGAACAAACGCAGCACATTTCCCGGATTGTCATTGATCCGCACAACCCCAATACGGTACTGGTGGCCGCGCAGGGGGCTTTGTACAGCAAATCCCAGCAGCGCGGCATTTTCAAATCCACCGATGGCGGCGCTACCTGGAAAAACGTGCTCTTCGTAGACGATAAAACGGGCTGCGCAGAACTATCCATGGATATGAACAACCCGCGCATCCTCTACGCCGCCATGTGGGAACACGGTCGCCTGCCCTGGAAGGTGATCAGCGGCGGACCCGGCAGCGGACTCTACAAATCCACCGACGGCGGCGAGAGCTGGACGAAGCTGGAAGAAGGCCTGCCCAAGGAAATGGGCAAGATGTCGATCGCAGTTTGTCGGTCCAATTCCGAAAAAGTGTACGCCCTGATCGAGAGCGATTCGGAAAAGGAAGCCGGCGGATTGTTTGTATCCACCAATGCCGGTAAAAGCTGGACCCGCGTCACCAACGATCACCGCCTGGTACAACGCGCCTGGTATTACATCGAGCTGTTTGTGGATCCTCAAAACGAAAACACCCTCTATGTGCTGAGCGCGCCTGCCCTGCGCTCCATCGATGGCGGCAATACCTGGGAGGATTATTCCGGCACCCACGGCGATTACCACGACCTGTGGATCAATCCCAAAGACTCCAAAAACATGGTCATTGCCGACGATGGCGGCGCAGCCATCACCTTCAATACCGGCAAATCCTGGAGTCCGCAAAACAACATGCCCACGGCTCAGCTATACCGCATCAACACGGATAACCAGTTCCCGTACCGGATCTATGCCGGGCAGCAGGACAATACCTCCATTTCCATTGCGCACCGCGATCCGGGCAGCGGCTATATTGGCACAAGCAGCTGGACCCCATCGGCCGGCGGGGAAAGCGCCTTCCTGGCTTTCAACCCCGACGATCCTCGGTATGTGATGGGTGGCAGCTACCAGGGCACCATCGAGGTGCTGGACACCAAAGCCCGGGCCGGCACCAACATCATGGCCGCGCCCATTCAGTACTTAGGCAGCGATGCCAAAGACCTCAAATACCGCTACAACTGGAATGCCCCGATCATCTGGTCGAAACACGAACCGGGCACTTTTTACCACGGCGCTCAGTACGTGCTGCGCACCGACGATCTGGGTAAAACCTGGCGGGAGGCGTCGCCAGACCTCACCCGGAATGAAAAAGAAAAACAAGGCAAGGGCGGCGGTCCGTACACCAACGAGGCCGTGGGCGCGGAGAACTATGGTACCCTGGCCTATATCCTGGAATCGCCGCAGGAGAAAGGCGTGATCTGGACCGGCAGCGACGATGGCCTGGTGCACCTCACGCGGGATGGCGGCAAAACCTGGCAGAACGTCACGCCGGCTGGTTTGCAAGAATGTCTGATCAATGCCATTGAGGTGTCGCCGCACGATCCGGCAACGGCCTACATTGCCACCACGCGGTACAAATTCAACGACCATACCCCCGGCCTGTATAAAACCACCAACTACGGCAAAAGCTGGACGAAAATCGTGAACGGTATTCCCGCCAATGCCTTTACCCGGGTGGTGCGGGAAGACACACAGCGCAAGGACCTGCTGTTTGCCGGCACAGAGCTGGGCCTGTTCCTTTCCTGGAATGGCGGCAAAGACTGGCAGCTTTTCCAGCTCAATTTGCCCATCGCCCCTATTACCGACCTGAAAATTCATCAGAATGATCTGATTGCCGGTACTTCCGGGCGTTCTATCTGGATTCTGGACGATTTGAGTCTGGTGCGTCAATATGAAAAAAACAGCAAAGGCATGGCCCTGTATCAGCCGGAGCCTGCCCTGCTCACCAACAGCAGAAGCGAGCTGGATAAAACGGATGATTCCTTCACCGGAACCGCATCAGGTTCCGGCGTGAATCCGGCCAGCGGTGTGGTATTGTATTACCATTTGCCGGAGCTGCCCAAAGGCGCGGTGCTGACCATGGAGATCAAAGACGAGGCCGGTAATCTGGTGCGCACCTATAGTTCGCAGAAAGACAGTCTGTTCAAAAAATGGGATGGCGGCCCGCCTCAGGAGCCTGTTTTGTCGGCCAATAAGGGCCTGAACCGCATGGTGTGGGACATGCGTTATCCTACCATGGTGGGTGTGCCGAATGCGTATTACGAGGCCAGTTTTAAGGGGCACAAGGCGGCGCCGGGTCAATACACCATCACACTCAAAGCCGGAGATATGAAGGCAAGCACCAGGGCAGAGATCCTGGCCAATCCTTTGTATGGCCGGGCAACCGGAGAATACAAGGGGTATCACGAAGTGATGCTGGCCATGGAAACCGAGCTCACCCGGATGCACCGGATGGTGAACAGCCTTTATGCGCAGCGGGAGCAGCTGTCGGAACTGTTGTCGGCCCTGCCGGCAGAGGCCCGGTTCAAACCGGTGCGCGCGGAAGGAGAGGCTTTGGTGAAAAAAATGACCACCTGGGACGAGGAGATGGTACAGCGCAAATCAAAAGCCTATGATGATGTAGAGAACTTCCCAAACAAGTTTACCGCCCAGTACATATTCCTCATCAACCAGACGGAAAGTGATATTCCGGTGGTTAATCAGCCTTCGCTGGACCGAAAAAAGGAATTGGATGCGGAGTGGGCTAAGTTGCAGGTAAGAGGAACGGATATGCTGGAGAAGGATATTCCGGCGCTCAACAAGAAGTTGTTTGAGTTGGGGGTTGGGGGTATTTGGAAGCGGGGGT
>DLXL01000586.1:4238-6643 GCA_003448025.1 Saprospirales bacterium
CCCGCTTCCAAATACTCATTTACCAAATCGGTAATGCAACGGCAGTTGTATCGCCTATAGTGCAAGTTTGGCTGAAGGTTCCGGCTTTTTTCAGCACGCCATTTGAAATCGCATAGTGGACAGTCAGTTCATCCCCAAGGTGCAAATTCCTGACCTTTTGAAGATCTTCCCAACCATTCAAATTATCTAATCTAAGGGTAAATGTTGTTGTGTCAAATTCGCAAACATCGCCGTTAGCATGCGGATCCAGCACTAAATTTTCTATATTAAGGGTCAACGTATCCTTCTCCCAACCGGAGGGGATACCAGGTTTAAGAAAGTAAGCTTTTGTAACAGGTATTAATTCTATCAAATAGTACCCATCGTCCTCCAGACTCTTGAATCCTTTATTCAAACAAAGGATTTTGTAATATTTTCCATTGATCCTGGCTCCTGGTTGAAATGCTGACCTAAGGGTATTAATGTGTAATTCAGGCTTGGATGATAAAATGCCACCGTGAACTTCTTCAAATAAAAGTTCGAATTTGCCCTTGGTGTCGGTGATATCAGAATCTAATTCTTTATAATCCCACCATAAGTCTGAGAACTGATAATATCCTGCAATTATGGTAATGTTTCCTACGGGTTGATTGTCTTTAATATTGACGATCTTTCCCGATATGTTTACCTGGTCATCTTTGACGCAACCAAAAATGGCCAATAAAAAACCTATGAACAGATAGTGCTTTTTCATGGCAGAACTTTTTATCAAAGTTGTTTCCATGAGAAGTATTTGACCAATGATTCTCCTTATCAAGCAGGGTGATCCTTGCAACACATTATTCAAAAAGCCGTCACCGGAAACAACCACTCATACATGGGCTTGAACTCCCGGGCCCAAAACGTTTCGGAATGACGACCCCGGTCGCGGGCAACAATGCGGAACTGATCATCGGCATAACCACCGGCTTTCAGGGCCCAGTAGGTTTTTTCAAGCATCGGCAGCATGTTCCGGGTTTCCGTCTTGCTGCCTCCCACATAGATCTGGCTTTTGGGACCGGCGTTTGCTCCTGCCAACCCAAACACCTGCGGGTTGTACCAAAACGAAGGCGATAATGCCCCGATTTTCCCAAAAACATGGCTGTATCGCATTCCCGCATAGAACGTGATGAGTCCGCCCAATGAGGACCCCACCATGCCCGTTGCCTCCCGGTGCGGCCAGGTCCGGTATTCCTGATCAATAAAGGGCTTCAACGTTTGCACGATGAATTGCAGGTAGGCATCGCCTTGTCCGCCACTTTTTCCACGCGTAAAGGGCGCATACTCATGCTTACGATCAACCCCTCCATGGTCGATGCCCACCAAAATGGCCTGGCGTTTCAGGGGCTGACGGGCCATGAATTCCCGGAGTTTCCAGTGCCGGAAGGCTGCAGTGGCCGGATCAAACAGATTTTGGCCGTCTTTCAGGTAAATCACCGGGAAGCGCCGGGAGGGATCTTTCCAATAATTGCGGGGTAATAACACCCGAACCGCGCGCTGCCGGTTGAGCTGGGGGATGAAAAAAGGGGAGTGTATATGGAACTGTTCGGAGGACAGGGAACGGGTTTGGGGCATGGAGCACATCGCTTCTTTTGGCCGCATAACAACAGAGTCCGGGTGCTGGTTCAAAGTACAGGGAAGCATCCCTCACATTTGGCCCAAATACGCGAATACACTAAAACGCTTGTCTATCGTAATCAGTTGATCGATCAGCGCCAGGCAACTGTCCAGATCCCGGTAACAAAAGGGTGCATCGGTTTTGATGTTATCATTGGCAATCATCTCCGGGATATACACCTGTTTGCGGAGCGCCCCATAATCGAAGGATGCGGCCAGGTTTTTGGCATCAGATCTTGACATAACCCGGCCGGTGCCATGGCATAGAGAATGGCAGGTGGTTTCCACTGATTCAGTGGCAGAAACCAGCACCACATCGCCGTTCATGTTGGAGGGAATCACCGTTTGTTCGCCGGGGGATACTTTGACAGCGCCTTTTCGGATGATGACGCCTTCCGGTGTGTGTTCAAAATGATTGTGGTTCTTGTCAAGGATCAGCCTGAGTGGGCCAAAATACTTTTCCAGGATTTGGAAAATAGCAAAGCGGTTGTCCTTTGCCCAGGCGCACACGTCATGGAATTTGGCGTCAAATTTCCCGGGCTGGTCCACCAGATCGTCTACCAGTTTGGATTCATTGCGGGAACCCGTGTGGATCAGGAAATAGAGTTTGTCATCGGTATAGGATTCCAGGGCATCCAGAAAGTGATTTCCCGAACCAAGATCGCCAAGTTTGCCTTTATTGGCCTGAATATCGAAATAAATCTGATCCCACCACTCCGTTTTGAAATCGGATTTGGAGAGATTGGCTTCACACAACAACATGCCACAGC
>DLXL01000111.1 GCA_003448025.1 Saprospirales bacterium
TTATGGGTTTATGGGTTTATGGGGTTTATGGTTAAACATTCAAATGACGGTTATGAAAGCATGGTTATCCGTTTTATTGGTACTGTTGTATGTGTGCGCAGGTGCACAGACGGCGTTTAAGGAATTAGATGAAAGGAGTCGGACCTTTAAAAAAAAGGAGTTCGATACTCCTGAGGCTCTGGCAATGGCCTTGTGTGCCGGTTTGACATCAGACCGTGATAAGGCCAGGGCTATTTTTGTTTGGATAGCGGAAAATATAACCTACCACAGAACCTCGGATCCATCCGCTCAGAATAAGAAGGAATATCACAACAAACGCATTAAACAAGTATATCGTCTGGGAAAAGGGGTTTGTATGGATTACAGTCTATTGTATCAGCGAATGGCAGAGGCCGTAGGATTAACCTGTGAATTCATTGGTGGTTATGCAAAGACTTTTTCCAATCCATGGGAAAGTCATGCCTGGAATGCCGTTTATCTGGATAAAAAATGGGAATTATTAGATGTAACCTGGGGCTCCGGATACCGGAATGATGATAGAAAGTTTGTGCAGGAATTTCAGCCCGGATTTTTCTGCACCGAGCCAAGGATTTTTTTGCTCAATCACTACCCTGATTCCGCTAAATGGCAGTTGATGGACACCCCAATCAGCATCACCGATTTTAAAAAATTAAGTCATTTCGCGTATGGTGACCTGGAAAACGGAATTCAGGATGCAATCTTTCAAAAAGGATCGGGAGGCGCTATCAGCCTGAAATTGAAAATAAAGCGTGCCCCAACTTACCTTAGTATCAATATGAACGGAAAGGATCTGGCTGTTGCACGTAAGGATGAAGCAAATTGGACAACCCTCACTTTCAAACCTAATGGTGGCCAAAATCTGGAAGTTTGGGGGGGTGAAAAAACCAGCAACGGAATTCATTTTGACCTGCTGGGACAATTCAACTTAAAGAAATAAGGTTAAACCTTGCGACTAAAAAATGCCTTTTCAACAGTCCAGTTAAGCTGGGGAAATTCTCGCTCCAAATCCATAACACGACCCAATTGAGCTTCCAGAAACGCTTGATGTTCAGGTGTTTCTGCATGAAATGGCCGGTGTTTCATAGCTGTATTGATTTTCATGACCCGGTCATTTAGTTGCCTGATGGCAACATCAATATAGGTTTCCGAAAAATGTTGCCAAATATAATCCACTGCCAGGGGGGAGGGATGAACCATATCCTGTTCATAAAAACGATAATCCCTCAAATCATCCATCAACAATTCATAAGATGGGAAGTAAGATGCAAATGGGAAAACCCGACAAATTTCCTCACAGGCCAGTATGAGTCTGGCTTTACTACGCTGATTCTCAACTAATCCATTTCTGAGATGCCGAACCGGACTTACGGTGAGAATCACCTGACGGTCTGCCCATTTTTCCAGAATTGGCCCCCAAACCCGGAGTATCTCTTCTACTGAAAGCCGGCGATGTTCGAACCACGAAGCCGGCATTTTGTGATTGTTGGCTACTATCCTACCCTCTTTTTGAAGAACAGACACCTCGGAAGTGCCAAAGGTTATGATCAGACAGGTGGCCTTTTCTATAAAATCTGCGGCTTGATAGTAGGCATTTTGCATCCCGACCAGTGTTTCCTCGGGGTTTGGACCTGAAAACCGGCTGTGGTGATCCCAGCTATGCCAAAGTCCCTGATGTTCAAATAATTGCGAGGCATCCGGAGGTTGGTTGCGTTGCATAAGTTGTTCTAAACCTACTGCAAGAGAAATTGGATTATAAACGATACCAAACGGGTTTTGCAGGATATTAAATTTTCGTTCTGCCAGTTGCCGGCCAATATGTTCAGTAAAACATGATCCCATTAATAAAACAGGGCTAGAATGAGTCAGCCGGGCTGGGGAATTCTGAACAGGAATAGGGGTGCGGAATACTTCCATCTTGGCTGCAAAAATAGTCTCCTTTACCCAGCACTTGGCTTTCCCGTCAAACTTTCTACTTTTGCCTGCTTTCTAACCCACACATGAACTTTCTTTCCAGATTATTTGGGGGCCATTCCCAGTCCGATCAGCCTGACATACCCTTTGGCAGGTTTTCTGATGCCTACAAATCAGACGAACAGCAACAGGCGATCGACCGTTCTCTTGAAGCTTTTGAGCAAGGGGATTCTTTGGAAGCATATCGTGCGTTTTTTTATTATTTGCTGGATGTTGAGGCAAAACATCCTAACATTCAGTGGGAAGAGAAAGATGGCGTCCTCCATTTTGAATTACTGCAAGGATCGCAGCGAATTACCGGGGTTGCCAGTCAGGAAAAACTAAAAGTTGAGAGCCGGGTGGCAAGAGCCAACGATCTTAATGTGGGCTTTATGCGCCGACTTATGGAAGCCAACTTCCATCTGAAGTTCAGCCGGTTTGCACTTGACGAGGAAAACAACCTGTGTATTGTTTTCGACACCCGAACTGCAGACGGCTCCCCGCTCAAGATTCTGCATGCCATTCGTGAATTAGCCATTCATGCAGACAAGCAGGATGATCTGCTACTGGGAGAATTCGCACAGGCATTGAGTCCTGCCGGTGATCGTCAATTGGAGGCGGTTTCGGAAGCGGAAAAGGAAACGAAGTACCAATACGTCTGTAACGCGATTAAGGCTGTATTTGCTGAAATGGACAAAGGGAAGCCAGATCCCAACACCTACCCGGGCACTTACGCCTATTTGTTCCTTGCCCTGGCCTTCCGGCTTGATTATCTGGTCAAACCAGAGGGCTTTATGATGGATTTACTGGAACGTGTTTATGCAGCCTATTTTTCAAAAAACAATCTGACCCCTCAGGTAAAACTGCAACAGATGCGCCGGGAATTCCAGACATTATTGGAACGTCCAAAGGAGGCATTTTTTACTGAAATGTACCGCACCCAAAGCACCTTTGGCGCAAATCCAGCCGTTCCACATGGCACTGTTGCCAGTTTTATTGATGGCGAATTAGCCAATATGGAATGGCCTCTGCAACAAGGTCACGATGTACTTGCCATGGCAATTCCCCAGTATATAGCCGGATTCATTTTGTTTCACCAGGCACCACCGAAACCAGACCGGGCGTTCCTGCATCTGTTTTTCCAGATCACGGAAAGCAGCTATTTCCGCGACCTTGGATTTGACATCCCATATACGGATTTGGATGGTCGTCTTCAAAAAGTGGAAATTTTGAAGGCGATCAAAAAACTAACAGACCAGTTCCGAAAACAATACCCTCGCTTGAAGCCTGAGGTGCAGGGACTTAATTTTGGTTCCCCCACTCTGTTTGCCAAATCATATTTACAAATGATAAAGGGCCTAGATGTGACAAAAGAGGAAGGAGATTAGTTTAAAGTGTGTCTGAAAATGATGGGAGACAAAAAAAACCACGCTTGTTGAAGGCGTGGTTTTTAATTCCTGGCAGATATCAAGTGCGTATTAGTTAGGATTGAATCCATAGTTGGACATGATCCTGTCTTTCAACTCCTTTCTGGCAAAAAAGATACGGCTTTTAACAGTACCGAGCGGCAGATTTAATTCATCTGCTATCTCCTGATATTTAAATCCTTCAAAGTGCATGGTAAAAGGAATCCTGATACTTTCATCCAGATCTTCAACCATAACATTCAACTCTTTTAGCAGGATGGTACCTTCTGCAGCATTAGCAGCTGAATGGCTGAAAGAGTTGAGGTAGAACTGGTTCTCAGTATTGTCCAACACCGTATTTGCTTTAACTTTTTTACGGTAGTTGTTGATGAAGATGTTCTTCATGATCGTGAAAATCCAGGCCTTGAAATTAGTGTCGGGCTGGAATTTATCGCGATTGTAGAGTGCGCGATAGGTAGTTTCCTGATACAGATCCTTGGCATCCTCCACATTCTTCGTCAAATTATAGGCGAAGGAGTGCAACATGCTTGTCAGAGTGCTCAGCTTGCTATTGAATTCTATACTTGTCATGGCATTCTCCTGTTTGATTGTAAGATGCCTCAAAGGTAAAAAAGATGTTTAACAATTTGCAATAATCGGTTACACAAAAATTGTTAAAATTTTCAAAAAATTAGTGTACCAATACTTATTATCAACATAAAACATTGAATATCAATTAATTAAACAATTTTGACAAATTCTTGACAAGCGAAACTATTTCAAAAAAAATTGAAAGTTGTTAAACAAAAAGCACCACAAAACTCGACTTGGCCAGGCCGCAAAACAAACAATAAATTGGCCATTCTGTCTATTAATCAAATTAAACCTTGATTCCCCAAACAATTGGAAGCAATCCATAAACAAAAACCAACAGTAACAGAATTGCGAGTATATCCAGAAGGAATCCTGCCCTTGCCATATCGCGGGTACTCATGTGTCCGGTAGCATACACTATACTATTAGGTGCAGTAGCAATGGGCAGGCCAAAACCGAAAGAAGCTGCCAGCGTTGCACTCATCAATAAACCAAATGGATGTGCCCCTAAACTACCAGCCAGTGCTGCCAGTACAGGCATCATCATAGAGGCTGTTGCAATATTGGAAGCGACTTCACTAAGCACCACCACCACAATGAGTACCACAAACAAGATCAGCACATGAGGCAGGTTGCCAAGTGCTTTCAATACTTCTCCAAACCATAGCGCCAGACCACTTAGGTCAAAGCCTTTGGCAAGCGCAAGTCCACCCCCAAAAAGAATTAAAACACCCCAGGGAATTTTAACAGCCGTAGGCCAATCCAGCAAGGTGGTTTTTTCCAACTTACTTCCGGAGGGCATGGTAAAAAACAGCAAGGCTCCGATAAGGGCCACCACGGTATCTGAGCAATAGCCAGGCACCTTATCCATATTTTCCGGCAAGGGCAAGCCTGCCAGATGGGTATGCACCCAGATATTAAAAGGTTTGTAACAAATCAGTGAGCCGCTCACCCAGGCCAGGATCACGATGCCAAATATCCACATCACCCGACGTTCAGGAGGGGAAATGGGCCCAAGCCTCTCCAGCTCATTTTTTATCTGTATATGTGACTGTGCACCTGCCTCCACACCTTTGTCGAATGGAAACATTCTGATTAAAAGTTGCCAGCAAATCACTAATAACACTGTGGTAAAAGGCAGCCCGAATATCAACCATTTTCC
>DLXL01000352.1 GCA_003448025.1 Saprospirales bacterium
GATAAATCCCCATAAACCCCGGAATCCGACCACTCATCCCCCAAATTCAACCATTCACAGCATTTATCTTGTGCAGCCGGATCAGGCTGCCTTTTTTTGTGGAATAAATAAACACTGTTCAGTTTCTAAAAGATGTTTTGGCTGCTATGATTCAACACTGGTTAATACACAAACTGAAAATTGGCCTGATCTGCGGAATGGGGTTATACGCCCCTGGTTTCGCCCAGGCACAATCGGCTATCCTGGAAAACTACATCCTGGAAGGCCTTCAGGCCAATCTTCAACTCAGGCAACAAGGATTAGACATCGCCCGTCAGCAGGAAGCCCTGCGTCAGTCGAAATCCTTAGGGATGCCCAAGTTCACTTTTGATGCCAATTATACCCTGGCAGCAGGGGGGCGGAGGATCGACTTCCCGATTGGGGATTTACTAAACGACGTGTACGGCAATCTGAACGCACTCAACGCCGTGCCAGGGAACCTGCCTCCCGGTGTGATTCCGGGCAATTTCCCTGCACTGGAAAATCAGCAAATTCAGTTCCTCCCCAATAACTTCCACGAAACCAAAGTCTCCTTTGCCTACCCGGTTTTTAACTCGGACCTGAAGTATAACCGGCAGATACAACAACATCTGCTCGACAGCAAAACGGCTGAAAAAGCTGCTGGAACACATGAACTGAAATACCAGATCACAGAGACTTACCTGCAATACCTGCGCACCCTGGAAGCGGAGAAAATCTGGCAAAATACACGCAATGTACTTACAGAATTACGCAGATTCAATGAAAGTCTGGTTAAAAACAATGTGGCTACGCGCGATATTGTGGC
The DNA here is from genome assembly GCA_003448025.1 of Saprospirales bacterium. Taxonomy (GTDB): domain Bacteria; phylum Bacteroidota; class Bacteroidia; order Chitinophagales; family Saprospiraceae; genus M3007. The sequence goes on from DLXL01000352.1 coordinate 827, forward strand.
AACTGCCGATTATGAACTGAGTAAAACAGACAACGAAATATTTAAACTTAAAAGGCAGCAGGAAAACGTGCAGGCATATTTCAATTACCTGCTCCAAAAGGACCTGGAAGCGCCTGTCATGATTGATTCCGCTTTGCTGTCATCTACATTGCCCACTTATCAGCCTGAAACGCTGCTGGAACAGTGCCTGGAAACGCGGTCTGAACTGGACGCGCTCAAATCAGGTCAGTTAGCAGCAGAAACGGACATCCGACGGAATTCGGCAAACATGAAACTTCCGGATTTCTATCTTGGTGGTTCTGTCGGGTTCCAGGGCTTTGGCTACACCTTTAGCAAAGAACAAGCTTATGTACTGGCTCAGGTGGGTGTTTCATACGACCTGTTCGATGGTGGCATGCGACGCAGCAAGACGCAGGAAGCCCGGTTAAAAGCTGAAATGCTTCGGGTGCAAACCGAACAGGTGGAACAACAGATCGTACTTCAGGTTACAGCCGCCTGGCACGACCTCGAAGCAGCAGAAAACACTTTTCAGTCCAGCCAAACGGCCTTGCGTGCCGCCGAGGAATCCTACCGGATCGTGAATAATAAATACCGGGCTGGTCAGGCTCTTTTGCTCGAATATCTGGATGCCCAAAACCGGGTTACCACGGCCCGTTTGCAACAAGTGCTCGCCTGGTCTGAAGTACTGTTGAAAGAAGCAGCATTGAAAAAAGCAGCTGGAATCTAAAAACCATCTCCATTTAACCCAATTACAATACCCTCAATATGAAATCTTTATCCTTAAAAGAATTGGCTATTCCAACGGCACTTGTGCTCTTTGCACTATCCGGACTGTGTTTCCTCTGGGGAGGCTGCGGAGAAACATCACCTGCTCAAACAGATACTTCGGCACAGTTGGCCGACGAACGTATTCCGGTGCATACCATATCGGTTCAGCAAAAAAGCGTTGCACTGCCCATCATTGCCAGTGGGATCTTAACCTCTTCTGCAGAACAGCGGCTTTCCTTTAAAATAGGAGGTGTCATACGGAAAATATACGTGGACGAAGGAGATATGGTTCGCCCCGGTCAACTGCTTGCGGTGCTTGATAAAACCGAAATAGATGCCCAGGTGGCACAGGCACAGCAAGGACTTTCCAAAGCAGAGCGGGATCTGGCAAGGGTGGAAGGGCTTTATCGCGACAGTAGTGCAACCCTGGAATTGCTTCAAAATGCTACAACGGGAAGGGATGTAGCCAAAGAAACAGCTAAGATTGCCACTTTTAACCAGCAATACGCCGAAATACGTGCAACCCGTGCCGGCAAAATCATCAAAAAACTGGCTAATGAAGGGGAGATTACCGGTCCGGGTATGCCGGTTTTTGTTTTGTTTGAAACCGGCATCAATGATTGGGTAGTACAGGTCAATGTGAGCGACCGTGACTGGGCGCGCTTGAATCTGGGAATGGCGGCCAGCGTGGCAATGGATGCTTATGAAGGAACCACTTTTAACGGGAAGGTTACAGACCTTGCACCTGCCGCTGATCCTTCAAGCGGGTTATATCCGGTTGAGATTCGAATTCAACCGCAAGGAAAACGGTTTGCACCAGGACTTTTTGCCACCGTTGAGGTGAAATCATCCCAGGCAAGAACCTATACAACCATTCCCATTGAATCGCTCGTAGAAGGTAATGGTCAGGAGGCATTTGTTTTTGCCTTGGATGCTGACGGAGAAAGTGTAAAAAAAATGTCGGTTAAAGTAGCCTTTATAGATGGCAATCTGGCAGTGATCGCTTCAGGCCTGGAAGGTGTCAAAGAAGTCATTACCAGCGGCGCGCCATATCTAAACGAGAAGAAAAAAGTGCGGAAAATGTGAGTCGGAGACCTATTACCGACCATTTCCAAAAATAGCGTTTTACTTCCTTCATATTGAAAAAATCCTTTGCCCGGTCTATACAGGATTGGGTTAGCTTACTCCATAAAATAGCCTTCAAGGGCTAACACAGGCTTATGAAAATCGCCGAATTCTCCGTCAGGAACTCC
>DLXL01000010.1:0-676 GCA_003448025.1 Saprospirales bacterium
AGGTTGGACCTCTTGCGAGGTCCGGGATGCCTTTTGATCATTTAAACAGGAGCAACCCTGAAAAATCCGGGATGACTCATGTTTGTTTTGACTTTGTGGTTCAATCAATGGGTGGTATAAAACGAACAAGAGTCACCCCAAAAATTGGGACGACTCTTGTTTATTAATTCAAAACCCTATTTCAAGGATTAGTATTGCCAAAGATCATGCTCCCAGTTAAAGATCTCGTTTTTGATCTTCTCTGATTCCATGAGCAGGTCAACGCCTTGCAGGTATTCGTCAATTTTGCGGTCATATACGTTAGCCTCTTTGTAGATGTAAGAAGCGAAAAGGCGTCTTTCAAATACATCGTCCCAGGTCATTTGTGCTGTGGTATTGCCACCAAGCGCATAATAGTTGTGACGGGCGAAAAGTTCACGTGCATGAGGGTAGTATACCCAGAACATTGGCTTCTCGAAACGGAAGTTTCCTTCGTTATCGCGCACGTCGATCATCGGAGCGATACCAAGGATACGAACACGCAACATGGAGGCCTGCTTATCGAAGAACCAAACTTCTTTGATACGGAAGCGCTTAACGTCTTCCCAGTTGATATCGTTACGCACGATCTGAACTTTCTCTTCGTAGGTTTCCGGGTCGAAAGTTACAACTGTATCTGCTTTGGATAACATGGAAA
>DLXL01000010.1:787-4226 GCA_003448025.1 Saprospirales bacterium
AACATGGAAAGCACGTCGTCAGTACTCAGGCGTTTTTTGAATTTTGCGCCATCTTCATCTGTGCTGTAAACGGGCAGATCGCCCTTAGTAGCAGCATCGGAAAGGATTTTAAAGAACGGATCTTCCGGATAAGCGAACGGGAGATTCATTTTCTCACGAACGTCGATAATACGCCAAATGCGTTTTTCCCAGAATACGTCGCTCTCGCGAAGGAGCGGATATTTCAAAATACGGCGCTCCGTTACGATTTCTTTTTTTACCACTTCGTCGATTGGGGCATCTGCTGGATCTTCTACCAGTGGACCTTCTTCTTCCGTACCGGTAGCCGGTGTGGTTTCAATTTCTTCAGGATCCTGTGCCAAAAGCGTCGTCGTCCCGCCAATGAGGAGGAAGAAGCAAAGGCAAAGCAGTTTCATAAATGTTTGCATGACTCGCAGTTGGGTTTTGATTAACGATGAATAGTATGTTTTGTACATCAGGTGGAGAAAAGCTGAAGGGGTTGAGAAATTAAGACATACTATATCTTAATTTTCTCAACCCTTATTACTTCAACAGCAAAAATTAACGAATTTTGAATGCCAGACCACCGAGGTTACGCGCAGCGGCGTCGCCCGGGCACTTGCATTTGATATCGTCAAAGAAATATGCGTCGCCTGGTTTGGCTTTGTTGATCCAATCCTGCACATCGCCGTTCCAGCGTGCACCAGAGTTTTGCTTGGTGATCGGGTCCTGGCGTTTAGGCAGATAAGTCACCTCGAAACCTGCGATATCGCATTTTGCGTCGAAGTCGAAGTTTTCCAAAACAGCAGCGATACCGCCTTGTGCTTTGAACTCGCCATTGGCCATTGCCTTGCTGCGGTGTTTAGCACCAAGCAGCGGGGTTGGATCCGGAATACGTTTTACGCGATAGGTGAAACGCTGAGAAACACCCGGAGCGGTAACTGTCAATACAGCTTCTCCAGGAGTAGTACCTGTTACGATGAAGTGACCGCCACCTTTGTTGGATACGTTTACACCCGTTGCAGCAACCTTAACGTCGTTGGAAGATACACCTGCAGCAGATACAGAGATGGGGTTTTCTACACCAATGTAGAATACGTTCATCTTGTCAAGCTGTACAGCGATGGAACGCTGGCCAACTTCGTAGGAGAACTCTTTCCGAACTGTTTCTGTAGTACCCGTTGTCGGGTTTCTCAGATTGATGGTTACGGTATACTTTTTCTCACCAACATTAGATGGCTTTTCGCTGAAAGTACCGATACCGTCTTTTAGAGGAATGTTGCGTCCGTCGACATTGATGCTTACGTTATCTGTTTTAGAGCTAAATGCGCTAAGGAACACTTCAGCTTCGAACTCTTCACCCAGGATAACGTAGTTCTTCTTAGGAGCTACACCTGGTACGAATTTGTCGAATTTGAGGTCAGTACCTTGTACTTTGGTAGCACAGAAGTTCAGAACAGCCGTTGCAGAGTTTTTCGCATCGCTCTGGATTTTACCCAACAACGGGAATACGGCTGCAACCGGCATTTGCTTGAATTTAAATTCAGACCAGTTTTTAGCATTAGTTCCAGGAGGAAGGGCTTCAATATCGAGCGGCAAAGATGATACCGTAACACCATCGTTATCAACGATTTGGGTCAACTTAGCACGAAGCTCTTTAATTTTGTTTTCGATTTCAGCACCAAGGCCGTCATTTACAAACATTTTAGTCGTGATATCCTTGTTACGGATATCTTTAGGCTGACCAGGCACTTTTGGATTTTCGCCGCCTGCTTTAGCGAACAGGTTCTGGCGAATTCCTTCCATATAAGCTACGAACTCATCTACCATCTGATTAGCCTGCTTGGCACGATTGGTATATTCGGTAGCTTGGTCACTTGGATAGTCCTTTGCTGCCTTTTCGATAGCAGCAGTAAGTGAGCCATTATTTTTCTCTACGATATCGCGGCTGTTTTTCAAGCCTCTGTCCAGGGAGAAAAATGCATTCATTACCTCGGCTGACACGTTAAGTGCCAGCAGCGCGGTCAACACAAGATACATCAGGTTGATCATCAGTTGCCGCGGCTCCTTTGGTATTGACATAAGTCTTTAAGTTTTTGAATGTGAAACTGAAAGGTTAGTTACCAAATGCATCGCCTTACTGACGGCCGATGTTGGCCATAGCAGACAGCATATTACCGTAAACGGTGTTGAGTGAACCGAGGTTTTGATTGAGTGCGCCAAGTTGATCTTTGTAAGACTTCACGTCATCAGCAGATTTAGCCATATCAGCCATAGCTTCGTTCATCTTCGTATAGAAGTTGCTCATGGTTTTGATTTGGTCAGAAGTGCCAGAGAAATCAACCTCTTGCAGCGCTTTCAGTGCACCCATGCTCTTAGACATAGACTGAAGTTCGGTCAACATACCACCCAGTTGACGCTCAATTACGTCGCCATGGAGTGGGGTACCCATATCGATATTGTTCTGTGGACCAGCAGTCAAAGGCTGAATCCGAGAGTTGTAATCTTCAAGGCCTGGGTACAGTTTGTGCCAGTAGTAGTCTGGCTCTGGTGGAAGAATACCGAGCATAAGGAAGATGATAACCTCAATACTCATACCGAGAATCAACATTTCAGAGGCACCTTCCCAAGACTCAAGCTTGAAGAGAGCACCTGCAAGCACGAATGCTGCACCTACACCAATTGCGAGATTTTTGAAGTACTTGAATGTCTTCGTTTTAAAGAAACTCATTGTTCTTGAATGTTTTAGCAGTTACTGAATGATTTTTGACATTTTTTAGCTTTCACGGTCTGGCTCAGAAGGGGCAAAAATAATAATCAGGTTAGCACTCAGAAAAAGGTTAGGGCAGACAAACCTTTGACGGGCTTCTTCATTCGTCTGCCAACAGCAAACTAATGAAGATGCTAATTGATTTTCTTAACCGAATTTTTGGAATCCGTTGCCAATGGCACGATGGTAGAAAAGAGGATTGAAAAAGACAAAGGGTAAAACGCAAGAACTGTTTTTTAAGTATTTGTTAACAGAAATTTCTTGCATTTTACCCTTTGTAGCCTCTTTTAATTAGAAATCATTGATGGAGCGACCGAGGAAAGTGAGCACACAACGGAAACCGATGTAGCATTTGGTCGTGTCCTGGTATTCGTATGTACGGTTAGGCGTCTGCAGGAAGAAAGCAACATCTTTCCAGGAACCTCCGCGTATTACTTTACGCTTAGCGGTCTTAGGATCGTCTTCCTTGGCATCATAGCGGATGTCAGGGTTCAGATCGTGGATGAAAGAATATGCATTCTCGAAATAAGCAGATTCTGTCCATTCAGCCACGTTACCTGACATGCAGTACAGGCCATAGTCGTTTGGATAGTATCCATCAGCTTTAACGGTGTAAAGACCACCATCTTCCGGATATACACCACGGCCAGGTTTAAAGTTTGCCAGAAG
>DLXL01000010.1:4362-7664 GCA_003448025.1 Saprospirales bacterium
GTTTAAAGTTTGCCAGAAGGCAGCCTTTGGCATTGCGGGTATAGTAAGCGCCCCAAGGATAGGATGCTTCTTCGCGACCACCACGGGCGGCATATTCCCATTCATGCTCTGTTGGCAGGCGGAAGTCTTCAGACATTTCCTCTGTTTCACCAGCCATATTCCAGATCTTGGTACGCCAGTAGCAGAAAGCCTTTGCCATTTTCCAGTTCACACCTACCACCGGATAATCGTCGAATGCAGGGTGCCAGAAGTAGTTACGAGACATAGGCTCGTTGTAGGAATAGGAGAAGTCACGAACCCAGGTAAGTGTATCCGGGTAAATCTTTACAGTTTCACGACGGATAAAGCTGGTGCGATTAACGTCCTTACCACGTGGAGCGTGTGCAGCGCCTTGCCAGTCGTACCACATGAATTCGAACACTAGTTTATTCACGTCGAATTCTTTGCGGCCTGCGAAGCGTTCGTTGCCTTGATAGAACAAGTCTTCCAAAGCACCGTCGCCTCCTTCTTCAGCGTCAGCTTCCCAATCAATATCGCCACGAGCTTCCCAGTCGAGGCTTGGTTGAGGAGGAGACTGATCATTTTCGGATTCTTCCAAAACGAGGTCAAGCTTGCGCAAGGCAAGGGAGTCTACCACCCAATCAACGAACTGACGATATTCATTGTTGGTGATCTCCGTGTCGTCCATGAAGAAGCCTTGAATGGAGATGGTTTTCGGCTGAGCCACCAGCGAACGGCTGATGTCTTCATCACCGGAACCGATGGTGAGGGAACCGGAGGGGACGTACACCATACCATATGGGTTAATCCCTTTCCATTTAGGGCGATTGGCGACACCAACAAGTTGGCCACCTTCGCTACGGCCACATGAAGCGGCGAGGGCTGCAAGAAATAGCAGCAGAAGAAATGAATGCTGTAGTTTTTTCATTTTAAACACCCGTGTTTTCCTACTTAATATGTTCGGTTTGGAAAAGTGGTCGTAAAGGTAGACAGAGGATTAAATTAATTGCACAAACTTTACTGAATAAAATTTGGCAACTAGAAAATTTTTCCGTCTCACCGGAGACGCTGTCTAACGTTTAATTAACTTTTAATTGTATCCAAGGCGGTTTTTTTTTAGCATTTTTGTGTAAAAAAACCAATTGTCGCCTACCAGGCAAATTTTATGCCGGGAGCATGAGATTTTTCAAAAAAATCGAGGATTGTAAATCACCGGAGGCAATTTTCCCACTCCGATAGGTTTATTGAGGCTGTAACGGATCAAAAGTTCATGACTTCCCCGGTGTGCCGCACTAATGGCAGATATGGGAAAATCAAACCCATATCCAAGGGTTGTCTTATCGTTCATTTTGAATCCAAGGAACAAAACTACTGCATCTTTGGCATTTGAAGTAAATCCCCGGTATGAAACGCCTGCAAATGTATTTTCACGCCAAATGCCCATGGCAGAAACTTCCATTTGTGTCTCCTTGAAGTCAGTTTTAACTAAACCGGAAGGCTTAATCTTCAGGTTCTGCCCTACCTTTAAATAGTACGCTCCGTAAATCAAATAATGCTGAATGGGAGAAAGCGCAAAATTTCCATTGGATTGCTCCTTCAGACGCGTAGCAAACACAGGCTGTGCAGAAAGCCCGATTTCCCATTTATTATGTTGCAAAAACAAGCCGGCTTCAAATATTGGCGCACCGGCCTGTACCCGCCCCTGAGGCAATACTGTCTCATTGTGTGAAAAACTGGGTTCAGCATAGGTACCTTCCGGAGCTCTGAGTTTGGCACCGTCCAGACTATATTGCAGCCAACCGCCGCTCAGCCCCATCGACATAAGGACATTTCTGGTGATATTCAGCTGATAATTGTAGCTTAGGATGGCCTGAGTGGTATTGTGGGCACCTATTACATCGTTTTCAACCCTGAGCCCTACCCCGCTACTTATGGCATATATCGGTAGATGCACATTTACGTGCTGGGTTGCCGGAGCTCCCTGTAATCCAGACCATTGCTGACGGTAAACGCCATTCAGCACCAGGGTATTTTCCAATCCGGCATATCCCGGGTTGTACACGTATGGGTTTAAGGTGTACAAACTGAACTGAGGCACCTGCTGCCCCAAAACACGGGGAATGCTGCCTAAGAACAGCACCATTATCCAGAAGTATTTCATGTTCAAGGGATGATTATTGGTTTTTGAGTTGGTGAAAGTAAGACGTTATTGTGAATTCACCAAGTCATAAAAAGTATCCAAAGAATTAACTGGTTTCTGACATGCATAATCGCGGCATACATAGATCATGGCATCGTCCGCTCCAGGTTTCCCTTTGAGCAAAGGCTGGGTGTCGTCTGGAGTCTGGCTGACAGCCATGATATAGTTCGGCAGAAAGCTCCTTTGGATCTTTCTGGCCTTTTCCTGGGCATTTTTTCCAACAATAGCGATTTCCACAAACGGGAAGGTTTCATTCAACATAGCGAGTGCCCAGCGTTCAAAAGACCTGGGATATTTTTCTACGGTATCCCGCATCACGCCGAGCATCTTTTTCGCCATTTCACGCCATTCCGGACGATCCAGCAGAATACCCAGGCGTTGAAGGTTGTGTACCATGGTACTGTTGCCGGAGGGGGTTGCATTGTCGTACAGGTTCTTTTTACGGAAAACAATATCAGATTGAGCCAGCCCGGTGTTAAAAAACAGCCCTGTTTCAGAGTCCAGGAAATGAGCCAGCACGTATTCTACTGCTTGTTGAGCCCAATGCAAATATTGTGTGTCAAACGTTATTTGATACACATCAATCCAAGCTGCTATTAAAAAAGCGTAATCATCTAAAAAAGCGGCGTCCTGAGCCGAGCTGTGTTTCCAGGTACCCTGCGCACTCCGAAGGCTATGGTGGAGGTAATCCAGGTTTCTGATGGCTGCCTCTTTGTATTTTTCATGTCCTAATGCGGAATAGGCAGCCGCATAAGCCGAAGTCATCAATGCATTCCAATCCAGCAATACTTTATGATCGAGACCTGGCCATACTCTTTTGGAACGCACCTGCAATAATTTATCCGCACTTGTTTTGAGGGATTGTTTCAGGACTTCGACAGGAATACTTCTTGCGTCGGCAAATTCCTGGTAACGGTATGGTCGCCAGAGAATGTTCTTTTCTTCCCAGTTTCCTTCCTCAGTTACACCGTAAAACGAACAGAACAATGCTGCATCCTTCCCCAGAACAGCATCGATTTCCGCCTTGTCCCAAACATAAAATTTACCTTCCACCCCTTCTGAATCAGCATCCTGAGCGGCATAAAAACCTCCTTCAGGACTG
>DLXL01000010.1:7807-14850 GCA_003448025.1 Saprospirales bacterium
CTCCTTCAGGACTGGTCATCTCTCTTTCTATATACGCCAAGGTTTGTTCGATGGTTTCTGACCACAGCGATTGAGCCCCTTCTGCCAGATGCCCAACGGTATATTTATGCGCTTCACATAAAACGCTTACCAGAAGGGCATTATCGTAAAGCATTTTTTCAAAATGTGGAATCAGCCATTCCCGGTCTGTTGCATATCGTGCAAATCCGCCTCCAATTTGGTCGTAAATACCGCCACGAGCCATTTTCTCCAGTGAATACAAGCCATGTTCCAGGGCCTCCGGGTTTCCGGAATAATAATGCCAGTTAAGCAGCCATTGAATAGCCATGGTGGACGGAAACTTGGGCGCACCGCCAAATCCGCCTTCTGCGCGATCAAACTGGTCGCTGATACGTTGGTACAATAGCTTTGGATCGGCAAAAACCTCCTCACCATTGCCCTTTAGTTGAATAAACACACCGTCATTCCGCTGAATATTGCCCAATAAACGCTCTGCCTGATTTAAGGCTGTTTCGCGCTGATTATCCCAGATATTGGCCAGATGTTCCAGCAATTGCATCCAGGAAGGGCGGTTAAAAGCGGGTCTGGGAGGATAATAAGTTCCTGCATAAAAAGGTTTTCCTTCAGGAGTAAGAAAGCAATTGAGCGGCCAGCCACCACTTCCGGTAAGGAGCTGACAAGCTTCCATATAAACAGCATCTACATCCGGACGCTCTTCGCGGTCTACCTTAATATTAATATAGTGTTCATTCATGTAGGCCGCAACATCCGGACTTTCAAAAGATTCGCGTTCCATCACATGGCACCAATGGCAGGTACTGTAACCGATGCTGACCAATATGGGTTTTTGTTCTGCGCGGGCCTTCTCAAAGGCTTCAGGCTTCCAGGCATACCAATCTACCGGATTATGTGCATGCTGAAGCAGGTAAGGGGAGGTTTCCTGTGCTAATCTGTTCATGGAATAGGTTAAATAACGGAATGACCCGGCATATCAGGCAGATCAGGGATTTGGTCAGCTACCTTTTCACGCTCACTGATGATCTCCACCAGTCGCCTAATGGCTTTACGACGAATCAATCGGTCCAGTTCTTTATTAGGTTCCTTCAGGATGTATTGAAATTTCATGGACACCAGATCCTTTTTCACCTCAGCAACCCTCAGGTAGTAAGAATCTGGCTGGATCATTTCGGAGAACGGGCTGATGGTATCAATCAGCATAACTTCCATTTCTTCTACGGACTTCAGGTGTTTGAGGTCTATTTCGAATTCAATACTGGAACGTTTAATTTCCCGCTTGGTATAGTTTACCACTTCAATTGTAAGAAGTAGTGCATTCGGGATGTAAATCACATCATCGTCATCATTCAAAAGATGAATGTTCTGGAGCGTAATATCTAGGATTTTACCACGATGTGTTCCAATACGCACATTATCACCAATACCCAATTGCCCGGAGAACGTAATGATCATTCCGTTGATCATATTGGTGATGTAATCCTTGGTAAGAATGGCAATACCGGCAAAAATGATTGAAAGAGAGGTAAAAAGCTGCCTTACATCAATTCGGAATAAAGACAGTAATCCTACTGCTATTCCGGCAACCAGCAATATCTGATAAATCTGGCCTACCCCAATAATAAAGTTATCATCCCGGCTAATGCGGTGACGGCTCCTGTACCATCCCGTGACAGCCATCTGAATGAAATCCAGCAGAAGCAGAAAGATGGCAATACTGGCCAATGCTGAAATATAAAATTCCAGCGCGTTGCGGTATTTAGACCATTGATACAGGTGTGAAATATCCCATTCTCCCAGGCGTATTAATACCAAAATGGTAAAAACAGCCAGTTTCAGCAGTAGGATGAAGTATTTCATGGTGTAAACAGGCTAGAACCCGCCTCGTAATGTTAAACGTTTCGAAGTCAGATATACCTAAAAAAAGAAACTTCCCGAAAGTTCACACCATTCGGGAAGTTTACCAAATTTGGGTGTCTCAAAAGCATTTTTTACCACAGAGACGCAGAGGTTTACGTAATCATTTTTTTACACCTCTCCAGTCAAAACTGTTTTTGAGCCACTGCATTATTTCATAATAGTCTCAACAGGTACCAAAGGCAACCCGAAGGCATCTGCTACACCTTTATATACTACTTGTCCGGCTACTACGTTGAGGCCTAGTTTTAGTTCACCATTTTCAGCGCAGGCTTTTTTCCAGCCTTTGTCTGCCAGCTGAAGGGCATACGGAAGTGTGGCATTGGTAAGTGCAACCGTAGATGTGAACGGCACTGCCCCTGGCATATTAGCCACACAGTAGTGTACCACATCATCAATGATATATATTGGATCTGCGTGTGTGGTTGGCCGGGTAGTCTCTATACATCCACCCTGGTCTACCGCAACGTCGACCACCACTGTACCCGGGCGCATAAGTTTCAACATGTCGCGGGTAATCAGATTTGGCGCCTTGGCGCCTGGAAGCAATACGGCGCCAATAATAAGGTCGTGATTTTGGATCAGACGGCGGATATTGTATTCATTGGAGTACTCGGTTACCACATTGGCGGGCATTACATCACTCAGGTAACGCAGGCGGGTCAGGTTTACATCCAGGATTGTAACCAAAGCGCCAAGACCTGCAGCCATTTTAGCCGCCTGAGTACCCACGATACCGCCGCCGATTACCAACACCTTACCGGGTGGAACCCCTGGAACGCCCCCAAGCAAAACGCCACGACCTTTAACCGGTTTTTCCAGATATTTGGCGCCTTCCTGGATGGCCATGCGGCCGGCCACTTCCGACATAGGAATGAGCAAAGGCAGTTGGCGGTCTTTGGTTTCCACCGTTTCGTATGCCAGGCAGATAGCCTTACTGGCAATCATAGCACGAGTAAGTGGCTCACTGGATGCGAAGTGGAAATAGGTGAAAATCAACTGGTTTGCACGACAGCGACCATATTCTTCTGCGATCGGCTCCTTTACTTTCATGATCATTTCTGCCTTGGCCCAAACTTCATCAGCAGTAGCAAGGATTTTAGCGCCTGCATCTATGTAGTCCTTATCGTCAAATCCACTGCCTTCACCGGCGGTACTTTGGACCAGTACGCTGTGTCCACGGCGAGTGAACTCCATAGCTCCGGCAGGAGTGAGCGCAACGCGATTTTCGTTGCTTTTTATTTCTTTTGGTACACCAATGATCATGGTTTCAAGAATATTATTGGTTAGAGAATGATGCAATGAAGCGGCAAAGGTAGTATTTCCGGGAATATTACCGATGCCAACCAATTGTACATCCGGTTGTAATAAGCAATCTTAAAGCTCGTAACAAGTAGGAACAAAACCGTACCTTTGCGTTTCTTTTCGCCGTGGATGTAATGTGTTTCAGTTCCCTCCGCCCCGAAAACTTATTGTATTAACTCTGTTTTACAGAGCAATTTCTATTCAACTTTTTGATTTTCAATGATTATTGAATCCAACAAAGTAGTGACTGTACACTACACCCTCAACGAAGGCACCGCAGAAGGGCAACTTGTTGAGTCCACACAAGGCGGAGCGCCGCTTGCTTTTATTTATGGCATTGGCATGATGATCCCTGCTTTTGAAGCCAATTTGGCTGGTCTTTCTACCGGCGATACTTTTGCATTTGGCATTCCAGCCGCAGAAGCATACGGAGTATATGACGAAGCAGCATTGGTAGAAGTACCAAAACAGATTTTTGAACATGAGGGCAAAATTCCTGACGGATTATTGGAAATAGGCAATGTTTTGCCACTTCAGGATCAGGAAGGCAACCGTCTGCAGGGTATGGTAGCCTGGGTTGGACTGGAAACGGTTAAACTTGACTTCAACCATCCAATGGCTGGTGTTGACCTGTTCTTTACCGGCCATGTAGATTCTGTGCGTGATGCAGAACCTGAGGAATTGGCGCACGGACACGTACACGGACCAGGTGGCCATCACCACTAAGTCTTCCCATTCCCAAAAAAGAAAGCCTTAAAGCAACTGCGTTGTTTTAGGGCTTTCTTTTTTGGGAATGGGAGGGAATATGGAAAATGTGGGGGTAAAAATGCAGGAAATTTGGACATTTGCTTTCCTATGGCCAATTCTAATGAACCACCTAAGGCGAGTCAGCGTATAGATATCTTATCACGCACCATTGTTGCATTACTGATTGGTATTCTGATCGGTGCGGTTATTTCACTAACCGGTTTAAGTGCGCTGGAAGATCATGTCATGGAGATGATCATAGGCTTCGTGGCACTGATTGTGATTGTGGCCGCCCTTTCCTTTTTTCTGGTACTTAACAAGGAAAAGATCCTTCACAAACTTTTTGGCGTTTCAGATACCGACCTGTCGGATGTTAAAGAAAATGCGCAGCAACTGTTCATCCATGCCTGGAACCGGCAGTTGCCAGAGGCAAGAGGTCATTTTGACGCTGTATTTACCAAGGTCTTTGCCTGGTATTCCTGGATGAGTTTCCGAAGGTGGATCCTGATGGTTTTTCAGATGTTGTTTGTGGGCTTTGGAGGCATCCTGGGCACCATGCTGCTGTACAATCAGAACAAGCTATTAACGCAACAAAACGTTTTACTGCAAAGCCAGAATTACCGGTTAGACCAGCAAACCTACCTGCAGGAAGCCGACCGACGCAGTTCATTGATCTTTTTAATGGGCAATTTATTGGATGCAATGGATCGGGAACTAAAATCCGATGTAGGGCGGCCTGGCATTCGGGATTTATCTCCACAGATTATTGGCCGGGTGGTTGCGTTGAGTAAAAGTTTGCGGCCATACCGTTATCTGGAGACAGATTCCCTGGTATCAAGGGAACTCAGTCCGGAAAGAGGTCAATTGCTGGTGAGTATTGTGAATAGCCAAATTGACCAATCCACCCTGCGCCGGATTTTTCAATTTTCAGACTTTTCTGCATCCGATTTGAAAGGAGCCGTATTATCCGGGGAATATTTAAGCGGGATCAACCTAAGTAAGGCAGATTTGGCCGGCGCAACCCTTGATGAGACTGATTTTAGTGGGGCAGACCTCAGCGGAGCGGATTTATCCAATGCCATTCTTGCCCGGGCAAATTTGAAGGACGCACGGTTCAGACAATCCAAACTTGTGAGTGCCTATATGGAATCGGCTAATTTAACGCAGGCCAATTTTTACGGCGCTAATCTTCGTGAGGTCAATCTGGTGAGTGCACAAATGTATCAAACCCATTTCACGGGTGCAGATCTTTCCGGCGCCAACCTGTCGGGGGCCACTTTTCCCAGAGCACGGTTTGAACAAACCATAATGGATAGTGTGGTGGTCAATGAATATGATTGGCTAAGCAGGCTTCCGGGGATGGGTGGAGATACCATTCGTGGTATTCCATATTTACAAAGTCAGTATCAGGTCGATTCGGTTCAGACGCGCATGGGTTATTTATACATGCTTCTGAAAAGGAAGCATTAATTGATGAGCTGGTTTACGGCAAAAAACAACACCAGATAAATCCACAGAGCATCCAAAAAATGCCAGTAAATGGTGAGCAGACGCAATCCCAGCCTTTTTTCATCATCAGAAAAATACACCAGTACCGTTACCGGATCAACCATGTGTTTTTTAGCAGCGCGGTAGAACCGGAATAAAAACGGCAAGCCTGCCAGCACGTGTGCAAGGTGTACGAACGAGATTACGTACAGGAAACCAATGGTTGTGGAAGAATGCAGGTAGACACTGTTCTGAAAAAGCCAATACCAGGCTACAGCCTGCATAACGGTAAAAAACACAGACAAATATATGGTAGTCAGCAAGCTCTGTTTATACCCTTGGGTATCGTCGGCCAGGTAACAGCGTTTTGCCTGTATCATGGTCCAGCTGCTGCCCAGCAAAATGAGGGTATTGACCACAAAAAGTGCCGGAACCTTCACCGGAGGCACCCCATTGGTAACCCGGATGTACACATAAGAAATGGTAAGTGCCAGGAATAGAAACACAAGGCCGAACAGCAGAATGAACAGCATTACGTTTTTAGGATGGAAGAGAAATTCGTTCGCTTTTTGATTCATGCTATCCAAAGGAGATCAGTGCAATGGCGCCCAAGGCGAAACCAATACCTAACCAGTTTAACGGTGATAGTTTTTCATGAAACATCGTAACGGCGCCAATGGTTGTAAGCAGAATAATCCCAACATTTGCCACCGGGAATAAGAAAGATCCTTCAAGGCCGCTGTTGAGTGCCCATAACATAAAAACCATGGAACCATAATTAGGGATACCAAGTATTATACCTCCTGCCACATTTTTCCATTGCCACACCAGTCGTTTTTTCCACCATCCGTATAATGCTGTTGCCAACCCTATCATACCGGCTATGGCAAAAATATTGATGATAAAGGTCGGGTTGGACATATCAGTTAACTGCTCCTTTTGCACACGAAGCACCAGTACTTCCAAAAGCCCGGAAAGCGCCCAGGTTAGAAATGGGATCCACAGCAAGTGTTTGCGCATTCGGACTTCAGGTTGGGATCCGCTGCTTTGCTGCGGCCAATTTACCAGGACAATGGATGTCAGCGCCAATACAAACCCAAGTATTTTAGCCCATCCGGTGGACTCACCATATGCCAGCATGGCAAAAGGCACGGTCATAAGAATGGACATCTTTTGCATGATTTGCCCTACAGTGACCCCAAAATATCGGACAGTGATGGATGCCAAATTGAACCCACCAATAAAAATAAGACCTAATAACAAAGCATAGGGCATCCATGGAGTATCAAAATGCGCCTTTTGAACCGGAAAATGCCCCAGATGAACCCATCCGCAGAGCACGCAGGTAGCATAATTGAACAGAATAGCCTGAAAGCCATCAATTCCCCAGCGTCCGAATAATTTAAATAAAAACCCAAGTGCCACGGAGCACAGCACAGTCAGCAACAAAAACAGCATAGCAAAACAGATTGCGACAAAGGTACAATTCCTGTGTTCAATCTCTTCAAAGCCTTTAGCCGCCCAGCCGGATCTTAAACGCACTCACCTTTTCACGACTCACGATTACCTCT
>DLXL01000010.1:15004-15181 GCA_003448025.1 Saprospirales bacterium
TTTCCACACTATCCAGTGTTTCCAGCGTTTTGGGGTTTCGCGGATCCAGTTCCGACGAGAGTTTTGCCAATTGACGCGCTGCGGGTTGTTCGTCTTTAAGGATCTGGATTTACATGTCGTTCATCAGTTGATCTGTTGCATTGTACTGATAAGCTTCTAGTGGTGAACCAACTTAGT
>DLXL01000010.1:15311-19961 GCA_003448025.1 Saprospirales bacterium
CTTCTAGTGGTGAACCAACTTAGTTCCCAAAAAAATATTATTAAAATAGCATATTTACGTAAGTTAAAATTTACATTTGTGCCGGCCATCGTTCGCGATGGCTTCATTTATCTAATCTTCTTTAATAGTTCTTTTCCCGTTTGCTCATGGTATTAACTGCTACACCTTCGGTGTCGGTGATTGGTCTTGATATTCTCAATGCCTAACCGACAGGAGGGAGTTGCTGGGAAGATTATTTTCTACCCACCAACTCCCTCCAAATGTGCAGCAGAATGGACCTTTTATAATCTCAACCGTAGAAACTGGGCTGTTTGGCGCCGAAACCTTAGAAATGTCTGAGCAAGGTTGCCAAACAGCCACTATTTTTGCCGGAAAATTCCGGTTTTGACCCAGCGTTCTATTTCCCGTTCTGATGTTTTGCAACTTGCGCGCCTTCATGGAGTGCCTGAAATATTTCACTCTATTCAGGGAGAAGGGAAGAGTATGGGTATTCCTTCCGTGTTTGTGAGAACCTCCTTATGCAACCTGCATTGTATATGGTGTGATACAGATTACACCTGGAATTGGGACAATACCCGTTTCCCGCATGTGAATGATTCAATACCAGGATACCATAAATTTGCAAAGAAGGATTGGATTGCTACCTGCGAAATTGAGGAAGTTGCTGCGGCTGTTTTGTCTTATGATTGCCGGAATATTATTCTTACCGGTGGTGAGCCGATGCTACAGCAACCTGCCCTGGTGAACCTTATGGAGTGTCTGCGTAAAATCAAATCAGAAATTCGGTTCGAGGTTGAGACCAATGGGACTCTGGTTCCGTCAGAAGCATTTGATGCGTCTATTGATCAATACAATGTTTCTCCAAAACTGGAAAATAGTGGAAACCCTGCCAAATTACGAAATAAACCAGCTGCAATGCACTTTTTTGCTGGATCCAATAAAGCCAATTTCAAGTTCGTATTGGCTGACCAGTCCGATCTTGAAGAGGTACAACAATTAATTCACCATTATCAGATTGGTTCTGAAAAAGTATGGCTTATGCCAGAAGGAAACCAGGCAAGCACCTTGAACAAACGCCGCAAATGGTTGGTCGAAATCTGCAAAAAACACCAATATCGCTACTCAGACCGACTACATGTTCAAATCTGGGGAGCTAAAAAAGGCGTATGAAGCATTCACTCACTTATTCGATATTATGCAATTAGAACAAGCCAAACAATCTGCTAAAAAATTGGGAAGGAGGATACTCTGGTTCTTATTTGGAGCTTTAATCGTCTTCTGTCTCGGATACTTCGCATACAGCCAACTGTCCTATTCAGATGGATATCGCTCCGGCCAACTGGTAAAGATTTCTCGTCGCGGGGTTATTTTCAAAACCCACGAAGGAACCCTCAACCTGTCACCAAACGGTATGATGACTGCCTGGGAATTTTCTGTTAAAAACGCTGAGGTTTCCAAGCAACTGCGGGAATTTGAAGGCAAAATGATACAGGTTCACTATCTGCAGCGCTACCAGGTATTTTTCTGGCAAGGCGAAACGGAATACATTGTAGACGGGGTTGAGCTGGTGAAATAAAGCAGTATTTGTTCAGTCTTCTTTGTATCGCCTGAACGAATACCAGCCGGCAGCACAGAAGAGCAAAGCGACAAGCGCCGTAGCCTGTACACCCATGGGGTTTTCGTTGCTTTTTCCCAGCAAAAGCAGTGAAGGGAATACTAGATTGGCGAGCGAGATACCAATTTTCATGGTAAAGGCGGTCAAACCATAGAACATCCCTGAAAGTTGCTTGCCACTTTGCTGTTCCTCCTTTGCGATCTCATCGCCCACCAGAGCATTGGGCAGGATGCCAAAAACGGCAAGTGGCGCTGCGGCTGCTATGCCAAGCGCATATAAAAATGCCTCCCTTGAGCCTGGCAGGAGGCCGGCAAATGCGACCACCCCAAAAAGCACACCAAATAAGACATAAGCAGCCAGCATGGTGCGACGTTTGCCCCACTTTTGCACCAATAGATTTACCGGCACATACAAAACAAAACTGGACAAAAAACTGACCAGTGAGAAGGTAAATGCAGCCTCCTTATCCAATTGGAACAAAAGCGTGGCATAATACACCATACCCAATTGTATGAATGTCAGTGCTAGCCAATACAACAAAAAAGAACCTAAAAACCATCGAAAATTACGGTTCCCAACGATGGTTCGCAAAGCTTCCCTGAAACTATGATCTCCTGTAACCTGGCGTGCATAACGATTCTCTTTCAGGAAAAGAGCCGGCATTAACATACACACCAGGGCAATGCCGTGCAACAACACCAGGGATTGTTGGAATGCTTGTATGGACGGTTTCCCCTGCGATTCCATCCATCCCTGGATCGCAAATACACTATTTCCTGCTACAAACCCCAATGCCCAGGTGACCGAAACCAATGTACTGATCAGCATCCGATCTTTGGGTGTATGCCCCAATTCTGCCATGAGTGCATTATATGGAATAACATAAAACGCAAAGAAAAAATAATACAGGGCTGTGCAAACCATCAGCCACAGGAAGTTTCCGGCACTTTCAGCATGATCTGCAGGAAAAAAAATCAGGGTAGCAAATGCTGCAAAAGGCAACGCTCCAACCAATAAAAACCAACGTCTTTTACCGATAGTAAACCTGCTTCGATCACTCCAATTGGCTACCAGAGGATCCACTAATCCGTCCAGTATTCGGCCACCGGCGCTAACCACGCCTACCAAGGTAAAAACGCCTAATACAGCCCCCTGATAAATGAAAGATGGAAATACAGGTGTACCTTGTTCCGGAGGCATATAGAAATACACCATCAGGTTACCTGCTGCAAAACTGGCCAATGACCAGCCAAGCTGACCAACCGCATAGAGCAACAGGACCCGGAGAGGCGGACGCTCAGGGGAAAGCGCTTGTAATGGAGTTTGCAATGGAAGCCGTTTTGCCATGTTGAATGTATGGATGGAGGTTTAAAACACTGACCTTCCCGTTAAGGTCGTAAACAATTCGAGCGCTTTCATACCCAGCACTGAATTGCCCTTCTTATTCAATTCCGGGCTCCAGACAGCCAGACTGTATTGTCCGGGTAAAAGCGCTGCTATACCGCCACCTACCCCGCTTTTACCCGGTAAGCCTACCGCAAAAGTAAATTCGCCGGCTTCATCGTAGAAGCCACAGGTTTGCATCACGGCATTGAGGCGCTTGGTTTGGCTCATGGAAAGTATTCTTTGTCCGGTGAATGGCTCCATACCATGATGAGAAAACACCTGCATAGCAGACGCCAGCTCCCGGCAAGTCATTTCTACAGAGCATTGATGAAAATATACATCAAGCACCTGTTCCACGTCATTTTGGAGGTTACCAAATGATTTTAAGAAGTAACCCAGGGCAAAATTCCGGTACCCTGTTTTGCGCTCGGAAGCTGCGATCGTCTCATTATACTGGATGTTTTGGGTACCTGATAACTGTCTTAAAAACTGCAGTATTTCCGTTTTGGGATCCTGAAAATTGGAAACCAGCATATCTGTAATGACCAGCGCCCCGGCATTGATCAAAGGATTACGGGGAATGCCTTTCTCATACTCCAATTGCATAAGTGAATTAAAAGCGGTGCCACTTGGCTCCACTCCCACTCTTTTCCAGATGTCTTCGCCCAACAAGCTAAAGGCGAGGCTAAGGGTAAACACCTTGGAGATACTTTGAATAGAAAATTTCACCTCGCTATCACCATGTACAAATACTTCTCCATTATTCAAATGAAGGCAAAATCCAAACTGCCTGGGAGCGACCTTACCCAGCTCAGGAATATAATCAGCCACTTTGCCTTGTCCGTAGAGCGAAGCAACGTTTGAAGTGATCTCTGAAATGATTTGAGAATAATCCATCTATTGCGTCTGATAGTAGAACCCATGCATGATCAATGCACTTGGATAGGCCTGGTGAAAAGCTACCTTTGCGTCCAAAATTTTTCAGCCCTCAAACATCTGAAATAAATTCTGAAACAAGACCTTACACTTTCCCATCCATGCTGATCCAAGGTATATTACTGGGTATTTCCCTAAGTTTTTTGATTGGTCCGCTGCTGTTTGCCATTGTGGAAGCAGGGATTAGCCAGGGATTTAGAGCTGGCGTATCTGTTGCTGCCGGAATTTGGTTCAGTGATGTTTTGTATGTTTTTGCAGCCTTTTATGGTATTGAGGCAATAGAGGCTTTGGTTGCTCTTCCCAACTTCAAGCTTTGGGCTGGTCTTCTTGGTGGCCTGCTCCTCACCGGCTTTGGTGCTGGAAGCCTGCTGAAATCCCAATCCTCCAACCAATCTTCCCGGAATGACATTCCGGGATACACAAACATCTCCAAATCGCCAAAGCCCTACCTTTGGTGGTGGATCAGAGGTTTTTTGGTCAATACCATTAATCCTGGAACAGTTTTCTTTTGGTTGGGTATTGTGAGTGCCGTAGTTATCCCGAGTGGTTGGTCCAAATCAGAAATGCTCATCTTTTTTGGGGGAATGCTGACAACGCTGGTGGTGACTGACACCCTAAAAGCCTGGGGCGCCAAAAAGCTCCGCCAATTTCTGACTCCAAAGCATATCAGACAAATTCAGTTGGGTATTGGCTGGTTAATGATCGGCTTTGGC
>DLXL01000334.1 GCA_003448025.1 Saprospirales bacterium
ACAAGATTCATGCAACAAAGCCACAACAATATCATAATGGTGTGCTCGCTACCGAAACAGTCATAATAAGCGAAGACCCGCCCGTTACGCAAAATTTACCAATCTGGATAAATGAACAATGCGATTTGACTTATTATAAACCAATCATTTCTGCGGTTCCTGAATACCAAATTGTAACAGAAATGGATTTCTGCCAGTGGATTTATAAGGCTTTTGCACACGGCCCAGAATATGCCAGAGCAACCACATTAACATGGTTGGCAACAGACAGCAACACTGGACAGAGTATTACTTCAAGTGGGTTATCTCTTGATCTGTTACCTATCCTGCCCAATACTCCAGATGCCTTTGGACAAATAACCATCCTTCTAACTATTCAAAATGATTGTGGTACTGTTCAACATTCACTGGTTGCACCTTACATTACCTGTGGTACACCACCCGGAGGAGGAACACAAAATAGACAAATAATTGTTACGCCCAACCCCGCCAACAACCAGATATCTGTCCAGATCAGGCAGAACCAAACACAAGATTTCATTTCTACCGACCCTAACGGAGTTCGAATAAGGATTTATCCGCTTTCCGGCGGATCAGGAACCCTGATGGATAGCTATTTGTACAATAATGGGCAAGTGTTCGGTGCAGCATCCATTCCAAACGGGCTTTATAAAGTGATAGCAACCGCCTCTGATTTGACACCAATTCAAACCAACCTTGCAATTGTTCGCTAATTAAAAAATCTCAGATTATGAAAAACACATCAGCATTTTTTCCAATTCTGCTAATTCTTTGTGCTTTTTGCAGTAAGGACCAACAAAACAATCAAATATTCGCTACGCTCACAAGTGGTTCATGGTACCAAAAAAGCTACCAAACAGACCAGAATGAAGATGGCGTTTTTGAAGAGTCGGCCTACCCTTGTCAAATTGACGATAGCTGGCATTTTGCACAAAACAACACTTTTGAAATTAGGGATGAACTGGCATATTGTGACCCTGACATGGACACTTTAGTTGTGCTGTCCGGCACTTGGGAGCTTCGAGACAATAACACTAAAATCTACGTAGAATTTGGCCAGGTAGGTCCAGCATTTGAATTCCATATCCATTCAATCAATGACACGCTGCTGGAAATCCGATCATACATGGACTTTATAACACAAACACCTTTTGAAGAACGGATAACGCTGACCAGGTAATCCAAATGTCCGGGAGGAAACAACCTTATCCTGACAGTATGGTTTCCTTCCCTAATAGGAGTATTTTCTCCCGGACTGTACTCCGCTTTAAAGCGCCAAATGAAAAAAAGATTGAACGTTGTGCTGTTTGGGCCTCTAACCACTGCTTGGTTGGGGGCCAAAACTGTTTGACCCATTCGTTTTTACATTTCTTTAGTCCCACAGCTCAGCCCATGCGTCTTCAATAACGCAAAAAATAACGAAAAAAGCCAAAGCTTTTATCTCAAGAAGAAAAATCCAGACCTGCTCTTATACATTGGTTCAGCCTTTTAGGCAAAAAATTATGCTACTTTTGTACATAGAATCAATATTCGGAACAGCCCAACCAAAAGAATGGTGATGAGCTCGTTTCCTGCACCATTCAAACCACACAGCCATGAATACACGCATTTCTCTTTTCGCCTTTTTCCTGCTTTTCCTGAGCCTTACAGCCTGCAGGGACAAAGATACTGTGGTGCATGGGAAGGTGGTAGATAAGGTAACCGGCGAAGGATTGGATTCAGTACTGGTAGAATGGTATGAATTTGAACATCCTGATAAAATTACCGGCCAAAACGCAATATACACAGATGTTGATGGAGCGTTTCAACTATCCAGTGAAGAGAATAATATTGCTATTTTCGCGATAACCGATAAAAAAATATCCTCCCCAAGAGTATATATGGCAAATTTCCATGGCGCTGGCCTACCGAAAATCAAAAAAAACAAGTTTAACGAAGTAGAAATCGGATTAATTCCCATGGAAGGGGTGCTTAAGTTGACTATAAATAACACCTCAGCCAAAGATACTATTTATGTTGCCGTTTTTGGTCCATCTATAGCTTCACAAGTGCCCGTTTCACTTGGATTTTATCTAAAAAGACCAGTTGAGGTGTTAAGCATGACCAGTAATACCGTAACACCTATCTACATGCCTTCCAAGGAACCCGTCAACATATATTGGAGTTTGACTCCCTGGACTACAGCCTCATCAATAATGATGTCCCCTAACAACGGATCTGTCGAAATCCTGCAAGGAGATACTACTTATTTCCAAATTGACATTTGAGAAGCTCTTCTTGGCTTCAAGACTACTGTAAACATTTCACATACTTTTTATTTCATGACAAAATTCACTTGCTCCATGGCAAGGCTGCTTTGCCTTGTCCTGCTGGCGCCAGCTATACCTGCAGCCAGCCAAATCAGTTGCTCCCCCGAAGCACTTACGGCCAAATATTGGCAATACAGGGAACGATTCAACAAGCATTTCGTTATGAATGACCGCAAACCGGAGGGTTGTGTTGGAAACGGTATAACACGAAATGAGACAGACTTTAGTAGTCTGGATTGTTCTGATGATCTCCTGCATGGTTATGGGTTGCCGGCAACAAGTATTGTTCAAACTATTTCCGGAGCCCATGCAGATGGTATGGGCGCTCGGAACATTGAGGACAACTATTTTTACAACCCGAATTGCGGTGAGGCGGGACCATCACCTGGAACTAATTGGAACCCAACAATTAATGGGGTGCCAATTTCATATCAATTTCCTCCCACAGATCAAAAATTCAATTTTATAGAGTATGGGTCTGAAACCCCATCACAACTTGGCTGGTATATGGTGGTTCTGGCAACGGAATACGAGTTGCTTGGACGGAGTGGTCAGTATGAAGAGCAGCAGCGCACGCTGGAGGAATTAATTTTGGCCCTGCAAGCTTACCGTCGCCTGGATATTACCGCTAACTGCCTGGTAAAAAAAAGATATGACGAAATTACAGAAGGATTCGAAGTGGATTTATGCAGCGTGGATGTTCAAGGCAACCCATTAGGAGGGCCTTTAAATCAGGTAACTATTTTTGGTTCATGTTTATGCCCCGCAGCGTATCAAAACAAACAGTGCATTGGTGATTTTTTGGGCGGGATTTTTAATGATAACAAATGGCATTTTGATATTCCATGTTTTGAAAATTGTCCCTGGCAACCTAATTTGACCGGATTTTCCGGATTTTCCATCCGCAATGATGAAACGCAAGAGCAGGAGGCTCTGCACGATCCATCCGAGCAAATGTGGAATATTGATTTGGTCAGCGGAAGCTTTGCTATGTCCGAAAAGCCGCCGTGTACGGATAACTTCAGCAAGCCTTGCTATATGGAATATGAAGTAGGATACATGAGCCAGGATCAGATATTTTCCATCATGATGGGATTGACCATGATTAAACGGTTTATCCCAGCCAATGCCACCGTGACTACTTGTGATGGCGCAACCTTTCAGCCACTTAAAATAGCCCAGGATATTTCCAATGGGATAGTAAAAATGCCTCAAAACGGCGCCCGTAATATGTTTTGGCCTGCATCTGAAGATCTGGATTGCTGCGCCAAACCAGTAAAGTTTGGCATGTGTGCGGGTGGAGATTTTACTTTTTCGTATGCGTATTTGGAATTGATGCATAACTATATTGACCCTGCAAGAAAGCATAAAATTGGGATATTTGATCGGATGCCTTCATCCGTATTATTTCAACAACAGGGCCATCCTAACTTCAACAGAGTAATCGAGGGGCTGTCTTTTGGATCGGACCTGGCTAATTTGCCTGATAGGTTTAAAAATCCCGTAAGTGATTATGCCTATTCAAAGGATAAGGAGATCTTTCTTCTGATGAACAACCTGCTTTATCCTGGTGGAAATCAACTGCCGGTAGACAGGTCACTTTTTGAAGAAATGCTATGTTCGGCCCCATGTGGAGGGCCTTGCATAAAACAAGCCAATTACGAGACTCAAGACAATGCCGCTTACTATCCAGATTTTGACTGTCCAAATACACCAAAATGGACGGGGCAGCGGTGGGAAGGGCCAGACGCTATACCTGATTGGGGAGGGCTTTGGAAAAGCAGACAAATGAATGGTCTGGATTATATGGCCTTGCATAATGTTTATATGCTCCACTTTTTAGATCAAAACCAAACCTTCATGAATCCTGATCGGCCAGATATTCAAACAATTGGAAACCCCAAAAAGCTGCTGGGAGAGGATAAAATTGAGGGCCCCATAACGCTTTGCCCAGGGCAAACTGCTCAATACAGATTATTACCGTCTTATAGCGCTGCAACAATAAACCCAATCGAGTGGACCTGCACCCCAAATATTACCCTGTCTACTTCAAGTGCAAATCCAACCAATGCGACACTTGTTTCGAGTTTAACACCCTCGTATCTAAGGGTAGGTTTTGAAGAAAAGAGAAATCTACAACAATAGGCTTTGTTGCATGAATCCCA
>DLXL01000407.1 GCA_003448025.1 Saprospirales bacterium
CACCGTTCATCGTTCATCGTCCACCGTTAACACCTCCACCAGTTTCCTCGTAGCCTTGGCCCGATGGCTAATTTCTGTTTTTACATCATCGCCGAGTTGGGCGAAGGTTTGTTCGTAGCCTTCCGGAATAAAGATCGGATCATAGCCGAAGCCTTCGGTTCCTTGTTTTTGTGGTGATATTTGACCCTTGCAAACGCCTTCCAGCAGGGTTTCTTTATCGCCCTGAATAAGCGCGATCACTGCGCGGAACTGCGCGCTGCGGTCGGTATGGCCATCCAGATTCCGGAGCAGGAGATCCATATTGTCGTTGGCGTCTCTGGATGGGCCGGCATAACGAGCGGTATGAACGCCCGGCGCGCCGTTGAGTGCTGAAACCTCCAGCCCGGCGTCTTCAGAAAAGCAGTCATAGCCATATTTTTCCTTGACATACCGTGCTTTCAGCAGGGCATTGCCCTCCAGCGTATTTTCTGTTTCTTCGATATCTTCCAGACAACCAATGTCTTTTAAGGTTTTAATCTGGTAACCCGGACCCAGCACCAGTTCAACCTCATGGGCTTTGTGTGCGTTATTGGTGGCAAAAACGAGAACTTGCATGATTGTTATTTACTTTCGCTGCAATCCTACAGCTATTCTATGACATTCAGACTTCTTTTTCTGGTACTTTTTGGGTTTGGGGTATGCAACGCTTTTGCGCAAACATATGTTCCCGGCGAGTCGTATTTTGATGGCAATGGCTATGTGGAATATCTGGCGGGCAATCTCCCGATTATCATTACGGCTCCGCACGGAGGCTTACTGGCTCCGGCTTCTATTCCAGACAGGGATTGCGCGGGTTGTTCAGTGGTAAATGATTTCAATACACAGGAGCTTGCGCGCGCCTTTGCACAGGCTGTACACGCACGCACCGGCTGCTGGCCACATGTGATTTTCAACAAGTTGCATCGGAGAAAACTGGATGCCAACCGGGATATCGCGGAAGCCGCCGACGGCAACCCAGCGGCAGAATCTGCCTGGTACGCTTTTCATGCCTTTGTGGAAACGGCTAAAAACCAGTTGTTGCCTCAATTTGGCAAAGGCCTGTACATTGATTTACATGGGCATGGCCATGCCATTCAACGCCTGGAACTTGGGTATTTGCTTTCCAAGGCAGAACTGGCCTTGCAGGATGCTACCCTGAACACCCCCTTTTATGTCGACCAAAGCAGCATCAGGCATTTGGCCGGAAACAATGTGCAGAGCTTGAGTCATGCCGAACTGCTGCACGGCTCGCAGAGTCTGGGCGAACTATTGGCTCAACGCGGCTACCCGGCCACTCCGAGTGAATCAGATCCATTTCCTGATGCAGATGAAGATTATTTTAACGGCGGA
Organism: Saprospirales bacterium; assembly: GCA_003448025.1. Taxonomy (GTDB): domain Bacteria; phylum Bacteroidota; class Bacteroidia; order Chitinophagales; family Saprospiraceae; genus M3007. Next base: position 1,369 of record DLXL01000407.1, read on the forward strand.
TATAACACGGCCAGACACAGTTCATACCAAAACGGCGCCTTGGATGGACTGCAAATAGAGTGCAACCGAAACGGGATTCGGGATTCTATGCATAACGTTTTGCGTTTTGCCGATTCCCTTTCGGTGACGGTAATGGATTATCTGGGTCGACATTTTTTTGGCAGCGCCGATGCATTTTTATGCGGCATGAGCAGCACCCCTCCGGAAGTGTCGCTGCCGGATCAATTACTGGTGTTCCCACAGCCTTATTGTTATCAGTTTACGGTAAAAAAATCCCGTCAGGCGCCGCCGGGAAACTGGACGCTGGGCGTGTATGATTTTTTTGGCAATATGTTGGGCATACATGATCTGGACGATGATACGGAACTGACACTGAACCCTTCGCCTCCGGGGCATGTTTGGCTGGTGCTTTGGGTAGATGGAGAGATGATGGGAATGCGTTCGATTTTTCGCTTTTGCAGATGATTCTGCTGCTTATTTTTGCCCTTGTTTCCGTCCTGCTCACCCATTCAAACAAGTTTGTCTTATGCTGGAACTTCAGCCTGTTGATCGCAGGGCCGGTCTTACCCGTGAACAGTTTGCTCAAGCTTATCTTGAGCCGCTTAAGCCGGTTGTCCTTACGGATTTGATGGATAACTGGCCGGCTAAAAGCAAGTGGACCGTAGATCATTTTAAGACTCATTACGGTGATCTGATGGTGCCTGTGGTGTCTACCAACTATTCAAGACCAGGCAGAAGTTATCTGATGCCTGATATGGATATTACATTCAGAGAGTATCTGGAGATTATGGAAGCCGGCCCTTCCGATTTGCGTATTTTTCTGTGGAATATTTTCCGCAAGGCACCGGAACTCAGGAAGGATTTTACCATCCCGGATATCATGGATGGCTTTGTAGACGAAGTACCTTTTATGTTTTTTGGTTGTGAAGGTTCCCGGGTGGCCTTGCATTACGATCTCGATCTGAGCCACGTTTTTTTGAACCAGATTCATGGCCGTAAGCGGGTTATATTGTTCCCACACGAACAGAGCCGGAATCTCTACCATTTACCATTTTCGGCAGCCAGTCATATCAATCTGTTAAAACCAGATTTCCATAAGTACCCGGCTCTGAAACAGGTAAAGGGTCAGCAAGTAATACTCATGCCCGGGGAAACCCTGTTCATTCCGCGCGGGTATTGGCATTATATTGAATATACCGATAGTGGATACTCTATCAGTTTACGCGCTTTCAACTCTATGCTCGATCGGGTACAAGGTTTGTCGAGTATTACCACTAATTATGCAATAGACAAGATACTGAACAAGTTCCTGGGCAAACGCTGGTACAATTTCAAGGTTAGGATGGCGATGAAACGGGCGGAGTGAGAAAGGGTAGGGAATTACATGATTGACGAGTACATGATTACATGATTGAGGAGGGAGAGCGTTGCTTTTGGGGAATTCTATTCAAAAAGTGTTACAAATTTTTAAGGCAACCTTCTACACCTTTGCCCCATCAAACCGATTGGGATGAAATATCTAACCTTAAAACAGATTGAACTAATCCATGAAAAAGCAAAAATTCAAAACGAAGCTTCTATTATTCCAGGAACTTGGTATTACCAAATCTACTTTTTATCGTTTAGTAAATCAAAAAAAACTGAAGATCAGCCGGAGTTTGATAACTCCGAAAGAGGAAAATGAGTTGCGGATTGCGCTGGGATTTCCGCCATTGCCCAAATTCAGGTCTGATTTGGGACAAGATGGGACAAAAAGAGTAATGTATGTGCGTTTACCTTTGGCATAGTCATTAGCTAATAGACCGGGCAGTGCACGGCCCACCATTTATGAATCTTTCCTGTACTAATCCATGCACGGTGGCATTCGCTACAGCAGTGCCCTATTATTCATTTTCAAAACATTTTTTCACATGCACAACACTTCATTTGTTTATGCACGCACTCGCCAACGGTCAAAGAGTGGATTCAGGCCAGTGCTTTTTAGCATTGTTTTCACGTTTCTTCTGGGTGCCTCATCGGTTTTTTCTCAAAATTGCTCAGCCGTCTTTTCGCTGGTTACTTTCCCTCAGAGTCTGGGCGTTTGTGATCTGACTTTCCCGGTAATTATCCATGGCTTTCATACATACAATGAGCCTCGGAGCTTTGAAGTAAGCATCGCTTACAAACCAGCCGAATTTACCCTGGCTAATACGGGTCAGCTGATCAATGTGGTAATCACCAATAATGGTATTGGCACAGAAACCCTTACAGGAACATGGCTGATTGATGAAAATATTGATTTGGAAATTTATCAGGAAGACCTGGCGCTGCGATTTAACAGGGTTTCATCAGGCTTTCAAAAATCTCTCCAATTTTCCATTACAGACAATTATTGTACTCCTGCCGCGGTTACAACATTCAGTGAGTCAATCAATATTTCACCAGCCTTTACTGATTTGCGAGGCGCCCCGTCCAATTCCGTCTTTTGGCTATTGATTAATGATTGGCTAAAATTTTGTACTCCCAACCAATCCTACACAAACAACGTCTTGATTGAAGATGAGCTGATTGTGGATAATGATATTTGCTTTAAGGCGTTGCAATCTTCCGGATCCGGTTTTATTGCGCTTATGCCCGGGGCAAAAATCAGGGTTACTAACGGCCATACATTAGACATCGACAATATGGAAATTTACACCTGCGGTGTTAGGCTCGCTCAGGGGATTATTGTGGAGCCGGGTGCTATGCTGAAGATAAAAAACTCCACCATTCGGGATTGCAGGTTTGGGATTGATGCCAGGCCAGGCTCAAAGTTGCTGATTGAAAGCACGAATTTTGTGGATAACTACATCGGGGTTAACTTCAACATGACGGGAGCTCCGTTTGCCACTACCATTCTTAGCTTCCAGGACAATCATTTTTTCACAGAAAATGGCCTTAAACAGCCCTTTGATGGAATGCAGGAAGCAGTGGAAACCAGAGGTTATTGTGGTATCCGGGTGAATAACTATAAAGACTTTAACGTCTTTGGCCTTGGGAACGCCAATATCCCTGCCGGAAATCATTTTTCTGCCCTCGCCAACGGGATCATCGCTGTGAGAACGCCTGCCAATTTGAACAACATGACGTTCGATGACATGAAATCAGTGGGCGCCGCTGCTTATCCGCTCGAAGGATTCGGGATTCACCTCAGTAGTAAAGGCGGTCCGTACTGGGCCAACCTGAACGATCCCTGGCATCCGGCAGGAAGCTTCACCTTTAATGATTGCAAGGTTGGCGTGAAGGCCATACACTATGGCGGCGGTGTGGAAAATGCCATCATGACAAATGTAGGGGTGGGCATTGACTGGGAAAACAGCCAGGATCATGTGCTCAACTTTGAAAACAATACCATTACAGCGCGCGAAGCCGGTATTCGTTCTTTCCTGAATGAGCCTACACACCCCTTGAGCATCATCAATGAAAATACCATCACCATCACGGGCAGTGGCGGCGGAACCAACCCGGCCATGGGTATCCGTCTGAATGAAGGTGGTTTTGGCATCGTTCCCGGCAACCCGGGCGCCATTGGCGGGCGAGGCTGGACCATCAACGAAAACCACATTACCATGCAAAATGGCGGGCGGGGTATCCAATACCGCACCGGGTGGGATGGATTGTTCCGCCTTAATGAGATCACCAATCTGGCTCAGACGCACAATTATGATGGTATCTGGACGGACGGCTCCGCTTTTACAATAGTGGGTACCAGCACCATTACCCAATCGCTTACCGGCAACGGACTGGGCGACTCCCGGGCCATCCGTTCTGCCGGCGGCTGGGGCAACTCTTTCATTTCAAATTGTGTAGACAATACCAATACCGGAATGCAGTTCTATGATATAGCCGACTTTACCGACAACGTGCTGCTCAATGCCATGAATACCCATACTACCGGTCTGCAATTGGGCGACGATGTACAGGGAAATGTGTTTATCGGCGATCAACACCACACCGGCAATACCTGGGAACTCGGCCAGATTCCTGCCGGCGGATTTGGCGGGGTGCATTGGGGTGGGCCAGGGTTTGCAATACTCTCACAGTTTTTTGTGGACAAGCTTGAAAATCCTTCTTTCAACCCGCCGGTTGACCCTGGTGATGGTTGGTTTAAAAATGAACCGCTTCCTAACCCTACCCCAACCGGGGGTGGCTGCACTTTTCCTTCTCCCGATCCGGAAAATCCGAAGCCCAGAGAAAGCGATTTGCCTACAGAGCTGGATGCCGCCATTGTTAGCGGCCTGCTGCCTACAGATGGCTACGGGCCGGAAATGTTGTGGAAAGGGCGGTATCGGCTTTACCGCAAGATGTTGCGCCGCCCGGCTTTGGAGAGCTACGCCCCACAGTACTCCGCTTTCAAAAACGCGTATGCCAACCAGGCCTTGGGCAGGCTGGCCTTTATTTCAGAGGAAAAAGCCAAATTGTTTCAGGTAACGGCTGCCGAACAGGCTGCTTCAGAAACATATCGCAGCTCATTGGCCCAGCAACGGTCCAACATTCGGGCTATGGATGAACAGCGTCAGGCAGGACAAACCATCCAGGAAGCTCAATACGCAACCTTGCTTCAAGAGCGCGACAACACGCTTGCCCAATACGAACAGTTTTTGGCCAACCTGAGCACCACCCGATTGCAAAAAATACAGCAATTACTGACCCTAAACAGCAGCGTGATTACGGCACAAGGCATAGAAGCCAACCATAAAATCGTGAATGATATTGTACTGTGTGTGCTGGCAACCGATACCCTTACCTCGGCTCATTTGACAGCGCTAAACGCCATAGCAGCGCAGTGTCCGCTTTCCGGAGGCGATGCCGTGTACGAGGCCCGTGCCTGGGTATCGCATTTTGGTGGTCAGGAATTTGATGATACCACACTTTGCGGTGCGCAACGCCCTTCAAATGGACGGGTGGAAGAGCTGGAAAAGCAAGAGGATGAGGATATCGTGAGGCTTTTTCCAAACCCAACTACAGGCAATCTGTACTGGAAGGGTGCTAAAGATGCGGTATCAATACGGGTGTTTAACATGCTAGGTTCTGTAGTGGGCAGCATTTCCCTTGCAGAACAACAGGTATCTTTGGGACACCTTCCTTCTGGCATTTATCATGTACAATTGCTAGATGAAGGGGATGTGCTTTTGTATAGTGGTACCATTTTGATCAACCAATAGATTTCAGTTCATTTCTGGCAGGCAGTTTTCCGTTAGTGGAAGACTGCCTGCCTATTAATTTGATGAAAATGATGAAAATTAAACTGATTTTATTCATATCGTTTTTGGGTGCCTCCTGCTTGAGGGCACAAAAAGAAGATAACGTTTGGGTATTTGGATATAGATATAGTTTCTTACCATTGGCCAACGGGATCTATTTTAAGTTTGGGGATTCACTTAATATTCTCTACGGATCCAAACCAATGTCTACGGATAATTCAAATGCATCTATTTGCGACTCTAATGGAGTTTTACAATTTATTTCAAATGGCTGCTATATTGAAACTGGTAATGGAGAATACGTTAACAATAGTTCTGGATTGAATCCTGGATGGCTTTATAACGAAGAGTGTATAGATGATAGTCTGGGTTATCCCAACTTGCAAAGCATGGTATTTTTACCCAGTTCAGGCGACCCAAATTTGTATTATTTATTTCATATTCCTTTAAAGGTAGTATTTCAACCAACATTAGACGCATATAATAATGCCCTTTTGTACACCATCGTTGAAACAGCTGGCAATGGAGCCGTCCTGGAAAAAAATATGGTAGTTGTTTCAGATACGTTACATCCGGATGGATTGGCATCTGTACGGCACGCCAATGGTCGGGATTGGTGGATTATAGTAGCCAAATACAGAAGCAATAAATATTATACGGTGCTTTTAACACCGGATGGTATTTCGGTCAAAGAACAAAACATTGGCGAATCTGCTATGGCTAACGCCGGCGGTGAAATCGTTTTTTCCCCGGACGGCACAAAAATGGCACGTTTTAATTGCAAGGACGATCTACGGATTTTCGATTTTGATCGTTGTACGGGCGTCCTTTCCAAACCTGTTTATATACCCATTCAGGACAATGCCGATAATGAGATTTTTGCCGGTTTGGCTTTTTCTGCAGACGGGCATTACCTGTATGCCGCAGAAATAAAACGGATGCTTCAGTTTGACATGTGGGCTCCGGATATTGCGTCAAGTATGGTGATTGTAGCGGAGCGTGATTTAAATACCACCTGCAACCTGGGCAAAGCCATCGGTTACTTGGAATTAGGCCCGGATGGCATGATCTATTGCCGGCCATTAAACGGACAAAGCTGCATGCACCGCATGAAACATCCCGAGCGGGCGGGCGCCGCAGCTGAATTTGTGCAGTATTACTACGAGTTTGATTTTTCTTACAAAAACCTCCCCCACTTCCCAAATTTCCGTCTTGGCCCTGTAGACGGCTCTCCCTGCGACACGCTGGGTCTGGACAACCATCCGCTGGCCGGCTGGCGGTATGACAAAACGGAGGGGCTTTCGGTAGATTTTACTTCGGTATCCTGGTACGAGCCTGATACCTGGTGGTGGGATTTCGGAGATGGTGCGCAGAGCAACGAGCGCAACCCTACCCACACCTTTCCTGCGCCAGGCGCTTATGAGGTATGCCTCAGCGTAAGCAACGAATACGGCACAGACACCAAGTGCAAATGGGTGTGGCTGAATACGAGTGGTATCAAGCCCCTCTCCTCTGGAGAGGGGTTGGGGGTGAGGCTTTTTCCCAACCCCAGCACCGGCCAAATCTTCTGGACCGGATTGGAAGACCAACCTGTTACCATTCTCGTGTATAACCAATTAGGTCAAAAGATGGCTCACTACCATACTGCCGAAAATAGCATTGACTTAAGTGCTTTGACAGATGGTATGTACCACATCCAAATCGTTTCTTCAGCGCAAATACTGCTTTTAAGCAGGAGCATCATGATAAATAGAGATTAATCTTCCAACACATTTTGCCGCTGTGCAGCACAGGCTACACAGCGGCATCCTCCCTTTTCAGTCATGAAACTAATTAGCATCTTACTGCTTCATTTTATCCTGTTTGTACAATATGCCAACGCTCAGAAACAAGATAATGTGTGGCTCTTTGGGTATCGTTTTGATGAGGATTCGCTTTCCAACGGTATCATTTTTCAATTTGACGATTCTCTCAAGATTACTTACGAGCCAAGGCCCATGGATTTTGCAACCACGTCGGCTTGTATTTCTGATTCGAGTGGTAATTTGTTGTTGTACAGCAACGGATGCTATATTGCCAATTCGGCAGATATGGAAGTGGAAGGTAGCTCGGGGCTAAATCCTGGAATATTGTACAACTTGTTTTGTGCAGATGATGTCGGATATAACATTCCAACTGGAATGATATCCCTTCCTGATCCAGGAGAAAGTACAATGATACATTTTTTTCATTATCCTTCAGTTACTACAGCATTCAAGAACCTTTTGCATACGCAAGTGGATATTTCCTCGAATAATGGCCTCGCTCAAGTACTGTTTAAAAATCAACCCATCATTTTAGATACTATTCATCCCGATGGTATGCACTCAGTTAAACATGCTAATGGACGAGACTGGTGGATAATAACAGCGAAACAATATAGTAATAGATACTATACGCTTCTTCTGTCGCCTGATGGGATCTTTCAACAAGAACAATCAATTGGAACTCTGGCAATGAGTGGCGCCGGAGGCCAGATGGTCTTTTCGCCTGATGGAAGTAAAATAGCACGCTTCAACGCCAAAGACGACCTTCGTATCTTTGACTTTGATCGTTGTACAGGTACACTATCTAATCCAATCTTTATCCCCATTCAAGATAATGCAGACAATGAGAATTTTGCCGGACTTGCCTGGTCGGCAGACGGACACTATCTGTACGCAGCCGAGATTAAGCGTATCCTTCAGTTTGATATGTGGGCCTCGGACATCGCTGCATCCATGACCATTGTGGCAGAAAGGCCCCCCTCTCCTTCTCCCAACCTAGGCTATCTCGAACTTGGCCCGGATGGTTATATTTATGGCAGACCTTTGGGAGGAGATTGGCGGTTTCATCGCATTAAACACCCTGAAAGAGGAGGGTTTGACTCTGAAGTTCAACAAAGTTATTATTTTCTGGATTTTCCTCATGGAAACCTCCCCCACTTCCCCAATTTCCGTCTCGGCCCTGTAGACGGCTCTGCCTGTGATACGCTGGGCCTGGACAACCATCCGCTGGCCGGCTGGCGGTATGACAAAACGGAGGGGCTTTCGGTAGATTTTACTTCGGTATCCTGGTACGAGCCTGATACCTGGTGGTGGGATTTCGGAGATGGTGCGCAGAGCAACGAGCGCAACCCTACCCACACCTTTCCTGCGCCAGGCGCTTATGAGGTATGCCTCAGCGTAAGCAACGAATACGGCACAGACACCAAGTGCAAATGGGTGTGGCTGAATACGAGTGGTATCAAGCCCCTTTCCTCTGGAGAGGGGCTGGGGGTGAGGCTTTTTCCCAACCCCAGCACCGGCCAAATCTTCTGGATGGGTCTGGAAGGAGAAGCTGTTACCTTACAGGTGTTCAATGCACTTGGTCAGCAAGTGGCTGAGCGCAACTCCACTGAAAACGGGGTTGATTTGAGTCATTTGCCATCAGGCGTTTATCATATCAAATTCCTGACCTCGGATAACACCATACGCTTGAACAAAAGCGTGGTAATTGAAAAATAGTCAACACTTTCAGAATCCTTGTGTTCCAATTACCGTCCACCATCATCCCTTACTGCCCGCCCAACAGCTGCTGGTCCATGGCTTCCAGTTTTTGGCCCATTTGCTGTGCTTTCTGGTAGTCTTGCCGGGCGCCGGCAATGTTGCCGCCCTGGGCCTTGGCACGGGCGCGTTCCAGATACGCAACGCCCAATTTAGGGTTGATTTGGATGGCACGATCGAGCGCCTTTACAGATTCATCATTGCGTTTCATCACACGCTGCACCATGCCGCTTTCATACCAGAAGTTGGCATTCATGGGGTCGTATTTCAGGTATTCCTGATAGTCGGCTAAAGCTTTTTCGAACTGTCCGGAATTCAGATATGCAATAGAGCGGTTGGCATAGGCATTTTTGTTGGTCGGATCCAGCTTGATGGCCTCCGAAATGTCGTCAATGCTTTTTTGCAACATCCCCAGCATACCATAAGCAGCGCCACGGTTGCTGTAGGATTCGCTGGTAGCTTTATCGGTCAGGTTTGTTTTGGCCAGCGATTCGGTATAGTCCTTCACCGCTTTATCCAGCAAAGACTTTTCCTGCCCCTTGTATTTGCCGGATGCGGCCATGTCGAAGTAGGTTTTACCCCGGCTGTTCAGGATTTCCCGATTGTTGGGTTCCATCTCTACGGCTTTGTTGTAATCCTTCAAAGCGCCTTCAAAATCGCCTTTTACATTGCGCAGGAACTGGCCGCGGTTCCAGTAGGGTAGGGAACTGCGCTCTTTTTTGCCCTCATCCATGCTCATTACATGGCTCCAAAGGCTGTATCCATCTGCCCAAATGCCGATTTGCTTGATGGTCCAGGCGCCATAAATCAAACCCACTATGCCCAGGATGGTCAGCACTTTGTTGCGCGACGCTTCCTGCTGTGCATACTGATCGGCGTAATAGGCTACAATGGCAAACAGCCCAAAATAGGCCACATAGGTGAAACGATCCGCCAAAAAGCCTTGTCCTGCAGCAAAAATCTGCAACAGAAACATCACATTGAAAAAGAAGAAAGCCACCCCGAAAACCCAGGTGCGCAGACCCTTTTTCCAGGCCCATATAAAGGCCGCTACCGCCGCAAAAAAGGCTATTGGCGAGGCATAAACCGTCCAGGGCAGGTTTTTAGGATACGGATACAGGGGCGACATTGGCCAGGGCAACACGGACTTATAGATGTAGGTGCTGAAGGAATAGGCGCCTATGCACAAACGGTCGAGGAAATTGAAATTGGTAATGGAATCGTCGGTGGAGCCCTGTACCCGCAGGGTGTGCACGTTGATCAAACCAAAAACCAGGGAAAGCACCCAGAATGGCGCTTTTTCCAGGATCAGCTTGAAGTTCAATGGCCTGCGGAACCAAAAATCCAGCGCCAGCATGGAAAGCGGCAGGGTAACGGCCTGTACTTTGGAGAAACAGGAAAGCAGCGCCAGTACCAGCATAATGGCGTAGGTTCCCACGCGGTTTTCCTGTTTTTCGCCCTGTTTCAGCCATTTGATGTAATATACCAGTGCCGCAAAAAAGAATACGGCAAACAAAACGTCTTTGCGCTCCGTGGCCCAGGCTACGGATTCTACGCGCATTGGGTGAATACCAAACAACAATCCGCCCGCAAAAACACCCCAGCGCCCGATACCCATCCCCCAAAGGAGTTTCATTACAAAAAACACCGTCAGCAGGTGCAGGAGAAGATTGGTGGTGTGTACCAGGGTCGGATTCCATTCGCCACCGCTGATGGCTTTTTCCATAGCAAAAGTCAGGATAGGCAGCGGGTTGTAGTTGCCAATCACATTGCCTTTTTCCAGATCGAAAATATTGGCAATGGTGGTGCCCCAGGGCTGGCCCTTGCCCACTCCTTCCAGGTTCTCGTTTTCGTAAATATTCTTGGGATCATCCCAGTTGACAAAGCCATTGCGCAGACTTGGCAAATAGCAGGCGGCAGTTATAGCCAGCACAATCATGCCCAGGGTAAACCAATTGGACTGGTCGGAGGTGGCAGATGATTTGGTGGTGCCGGTAGCTGTGGACTTCTTGGTAGCTGCGGGAGCGGGCTTTTTTGCCATTTTGCTGGATTGTTTCTTTTGTGATGACAATGATTTTGGGAAACAACGCGCAAAAGTAGCAAATCAATTGCTAATCGTGCCCAGTGTAAGCACCGCTTCTGCAAGGCCGCGTTCGGTGGGTTCGGCGGCAATGGCAGTTTCGGAAATGCCCATTTGCTGCAGCATCCGGTCGGTGGTTCCGCCAATGGCTGCCACACGCTGACCGGGCAGCAGGGCGTGGCGTTTGAAATAAGATTCGGCATTCAGCGGACTGGTAAATGCCAGCACATCTTCGGTGCGGGGCATGGGATCGTTCAGTGGCTGATTGTCGTAAATTTCAAAATGGATGCAGGAAAAATCGGATTGCAGGAGGTTCATCACACTTTGTCGGGAGCGCCTGGCCGCTGGAAATACCACTGTCCCAATGCTGCGTTGAAGCCTGGCGCAATGTCTGCGGAACAATTGCGCAGAGCCTTTAGGTTCTCCGGTGCCGATGAAATCAAGCTTTCCGGTGAAACTTTCCAACACCCTGCCTGTGGATGGCCCGAGTGCTGCCCATTGCGCTTTGGGTACTTCCATGTGTCGCTTCTGCAGATTTTGAAAGAAAAAACGCACAGCATTCTGACTGGAAAAAAACAGCCACTCCGCTTCGGGGATTTGTTCAAAGGGTATTGGCGACAATACCACAAAGGATTGTCCGAAAACTTTCCAGCCATGGGCTCGCAGCACACTTCGAAACTCAGAATCCGGTAATAATGCCCTGGAGATAAAAGCAGTCATGGGGCGAAGATAGGAGGTTTGGAACGATGAACGAGGAACGATGGCACGATGGACGATGGAACGATTTTTTGAAGAATGCCCTCATCTATGCTTCACTCTTGCCCTCCCCTCACTAACAACACCTTCCCCGACATCTTCTCCAGCGTTTCTCCCACAATGGAGTAGAAATACACCCCTCCCGGCGTATCAGCTGCTTCCCAAACTGTTTTTTGATGGAAAGTCTGTGTCCAGACAATACGGCCAGTCATGTCAAAAATATTAAGCTGGGCGGGGGCGGATTGATCTGGCCATTCAAAGGTTACGGATGTTTGGGCGGGGTTGGGGTAAACTATTAGCGGCGCTGCCAGCGGCTCCGGGGCAATACTGCTGAGCTGGCAGAGGGTATCCACACAGCCATCGTTATCTACCTTGATGAGCCAGCCGAAAGACTGTGGCGGACCGGGCGAAAACCGGTCAAACCGCAATGCCCACACCACGCTGCCGCTGGGCAATACCGTCATGCCTCCCGGATAAGCGGTACCTTCAAACCCCGGCGGTGCTTTTAGCCGAACACTCCAGAGGGTATCTCCCTGATCGTTTAATTTGTACAAACTGCTGTAAAAAACAACATCGTCCTGGCCTGGGCCGGTGCGATATATCCATGTGCCGCTTGCAACCCAGTTGCCATCCGGAGTGGGCACAAGATCGCCAAACCGATTGATGGTGGGCCCTAAATCACTAATGGTCCGCTCCCAAAGCAAGTTTAAAGCACTGTCTCTTCGGATAACTTTCAAATAGGTTCCGGATTCCTCTGCCGAAATTATTTCCATAGTGCCAGTCAGATAAATCCATCCATTGTCAATCGTTTTTTGAAGACCAAATACACCTACTTCCGCTTTATCCGGACTCTTCCATTCCCATTTGACCAATCCCAAAGTGTCAATGGCAAAAATCCAGCTATTGGCTGTATAATTAGTTAAAGCCGTTCCTTGTGGTGAATATTGATTACTGCCCACCACAAAGGTGTTACTATCTAATTGAGTCAGGCTATGAATCGTACTTTGCAAAGTGTTTTGTCCAGGCTGACCATAAGTTCTGCTCCAAATTTGGTTACCGGATGGGCTTATACGTTTGATAAAACCCTTCAAGGTGTAATCAGATTTTTGGTAATAACCAGCCAATAAATATCCGCCGGTATTTGCTTCTAAAAGTCTATTTGCATCAAGTGTAAAGGCGCCATTTATACCATATAGTTTATGGAAAATTGGGTTCCCAACGTTATTAAAAATGGATAAAGAAGCCTGATGGCCTGCAAATGAAACTCCAATAGAAGCAAAGTTCCCATTTTGGAGAGTGAGCACATCATTTCCTTCAGTAACGATAATATCATCATTATTAAGATTGAAATAGGATGTGTCTAACAATGTCCCGAGTGTATCAAGTTTAGCTAGCACAACTGCTTCAAAGGGCACTGATTCGGCGGTATAGGCATTTCCCAAAATCCAAAGGGTATCTTCCTTACAAATCACATTTGAAAATCGGGTACCCCAGTTTGATTGGCTGCTTAGATTATAGTTATAATGAAATCCGCCTCCGGAATTTTGGCCACTAATACTCACTGAGCTGCCGAGGAGCAGGAAGAAGAATGAAATATGTCTCATGAAAAGGGAAAGCTGCCTGCTTGTACAAATTCAGCAAACAGGCAGCTTTAGGTTGAGGGTTATTTGATTAAAAAGATTTTCCCTGTAGTGAGAAGAGCCCCTTCGCTTGAAACCGTATAGAAATACACCCCTTCCGGCGCATCAGCTGCTTCCCAAACCGTTTTTTGATAGAATGACTGTGTCCAGACTATACTGCCAGTCATGTCAAAAACACTAATTTGTGCGGGAGAAGATTGATCCGGCCATTCAAAGGTAACGGAGGTTTGGGCGGGGTTGGGGTAAACTTTCAGCGCATATATTGGCGCACCCTGTCTTCCGTCTCTTTCCCTACCGCGTTCGCTAAATGCACAACATTCCGGTAAGCCACACTCGGCAGACTCAAAGGAGAAACCCTGTACTTGCAGAATAGATTGAGCTGTTCGGCCGGCTATCCCTGAAGACTGCTGCGCTATGCCCAGCAGCGTTTGTTGGGCAGGTTCATCAATGAAACCTATCTCCTGAGCAAACAAAATGGACTTGATTTGTCCAAATAACATCCAGTCATTCTGCTGGGTAAGACTAAGGGTAAGATGTAAAATGGTCCCGGAACAACTGGTTAGCATCCTAATTCCGGATTGTGGTTGTTTGGCAATTTTTCCTGGAATGTGGGAGAGCCGGTCAGGCATGTCTGAGGCTGGGCAAACAAGTTTTCATGAAAAGAAAAAATGCCCAAAATGAGAACAATAAAGATGCGTAAAAGAGAACTTTGATGGGGCATATAATATGGTTTAAGTGAATAATGCAAAATATCTGTCCCCAAAAATAATAAGCTTTAATGAAAACTGTAAGACAATTAACAGTCTCCTTAATGCAAATCACCTGCCCCCTTTCGTACCGCTCAGTCACTTATGCCTTGCATGTGGCCCATAACAACAAATTTATCCGGGTTAAATTTTTCAATAGGGTAAACGGCTGAACTTTAACCGGGTAATCAACGCAAAGCTCCTCCTTGTCCCTTCATCACAAATCACCATACCCAAATCATAAATC
>DLXL01000582.1 GCA_003448025.1 Saprospirales bacterium
GGCGTGTGTAGCCAACTGGTGGTTTTGGTGTCGAACGGCCCGAATTGCTGGAGTTCGCGGTACTGGGACTCTGTGAGCAATGCAATTCCCATGGCTCTGGCTGCCTCCACGGCGCTATCAGCGGGCTTGAATTCCTTTCGGTCGTCCAAAGCCTGCTGGTCGTAACAAAAACTGCGCCTGCCTTTTGGACTTTCCGCGGCACAATCGTAAAACAGGAACTCACCGGTTGTTGGATCCTGGCCCACCACATCGGGCTCGCCGCCGGTTTCTTCCATTTGCTGGAGGGTCCAGAGTTTGCCGGGTTGGGATTCCAGCCGGGCTTGCACTTCGGCCCAGGAAATACCCTGGTGCCGTTTCATGTTTTTATCGAAACGGGCTTTCAGGATGTCCAGGAGCGCTGAACTTTCGGTGGCAGAAAGAGTATTTTTCATGTAGAATATTTCTTTTAGCGTGGGCAAAAATAGAAATAAAAACAAAAAGTTTTATTTTTAAAAAACTAAAAAGCTAACTTTGCCCTTTGAATGGCGCAAGCCCTGAGCTTGTCTACTCTCCGAATTAGCGCGAATACGGAGAGTGGGCTCTCCAAAGTAGCGCGAATACGGAGCGTAACGCCAGATTAATACCGAAGACTCATCATGGCCAAACAAAAAAGAGATACCGCACCGCCGCCTACCGTCTCCCAAAGCGGTGAGGATACCGTGATTACCCTTTCCGGGATGTACCAAAACTACTTCCTGGACTATGCCTCTTATGTCATATTGGAACGCGCCGTACCAGCCGTGGAAGACGGACTAAAACCGGTGCAACGGCGTATCCTGCACGCCATGTTTGAACAGCACGACGGGCGCTACCACAAAGTAGCCAACCTGATCGGGCAAACCATGCAATACCACCCGCACGGCGATGCCGCCATTGGCGATGCCATGGTAAACATGGGCCAAAAAGACCTGCTCATTGATTGTCAGGGTAACTGGGGCGATTATCGCACGGGCGACTCTGCCGCAGCGCCGCGTTATATTGAGGCCCGCCTCACCAAATTCGCGCTGGATGTTGCCTTCAACCATGATACCACCGTGTGGCAGCTCAGCTACGATGGTCGCAAACGCGAGCCCGTCAATCTGCCAATGAAATTCCCGCTGGTGCTGGCACATGGCGCCGAGGGTATAGCCGTGGGTTTGAGCACCAAGATCCTGCCCCACAACTTCATCGAAATCATCAAAGCCAGCATAGCCAGTCTGAAAGGCCGCAAATCCGACCTCATTCCGGATTTTCCCACAGGCGGCCTCATCGACGCCTCCAACTACAACGGAGGCGCCCGCGGGGGCAAGGTGCGCGTGCGCGCAAGGATCAAAGAGCTGGATAAAAAGACCCTCCAGATCACGGATATTCCTTTCGGCGTAACCACTGGCGATCTGATCGAAAGCATCCTGAAGGCCAACGATAAAGGCCAGATCAAGATCAAAAAAGTGATCGATAAAGTAGCTGCGGAGGTGGATATTGAGATTGAGTTGCAACCCGGCGTCAGCCCCGATGTAACCATAGCTGCGCTCTATGCCTTCACGGATTGCGAGGTGAGCATCAGCCCAAATTGCTGCGTCATAGTAGACAACAAGCCGCTGTTCACTGATGTGAACGAGTTGCTGCGCATTTCTACGGAGAATACCAAGGATCTGTTGCGCCAGGAACTCGAGATCCTGAAAGCTGAACTGGAGGAAAAACTCCATTTTGCCTCGCTGGAAAAGATCTTTATCCAAAACCGGATTTACCGGGACATTGAGGAATGCGAAACCTGGGAAGCAGTGCTTGAGACCATTGATATCGGTCTTAAAAAATATGTGATTACACCTGCTGACCCCGGGTATGCCAAAGAAACGAAGAAGGTAAAACTGCTTCGTGAAGTAACGGAAGAAGACATCGTCCGCCTCACCGAGATCCGCATCAAGCGCATTTCCAAGTTCAATTCTTTCAAGGCGGATGAGGAGATTTCCAAGCTCAACGATGAGCTGACACAGACCAAACACCACCTGGATCACCTCACGGAATATGCCATCGCCTACTTCGAAAACCTATTGTCCAAACACGGTAAGGGAAAGGAGCGTCGCACGGAAATCGCTGCATTTGATACCATTCAGGCATCAGCAGTTGTGGCCAATAATGCCAAGTTGTACGTGAACCGCGCGGAAGGCTTTATCGGTATGGGATTGAAGAAAGATGAGTTCGTACAGGATTGCTCTGATATTGATGACGTGATCGTGTTTCGTCGCGATGGGGTGATGAAAGTGGTACGTATCGGAGAAAAAAACTTTGTAGGTAAAGACATTGTGCACGTAGCTGTTTGGAAGAAAAACGATGAGCGCACTACCTACAACATGGCCTATTCCGACGCCAAAACGGGCAAAACCTTTGTCAAGCGATTCAATGTAACCGCTATTACCAGGGATAAAGATTACCAGCTCGGCTCGGATGCCAAGGGCTCCAAAATGCTGTACCTCACCGTAAATCCCAACGGAGAAAGCGAGGTGGTGCAGGTAACCCTCACCCCGGCCAGCACCGCAAGGATTAAAATATTCGATTACGATTTTGCTGAACTGGCCATTAAAGGTCGGGATTCGCAGGGCAATGTGCTCACCAAATACCCGGTGAAGCAGATCAAGCAAAAAGAAGTAGGCAAGAGTACCATCGGTGCCCAGAAACTATGGTTCGACGATATTACCGGCAGGCTCAACACCCAGGAGCGCGGCAACCTGCTCGGTGAGTTCGATACCGGCGACAGCCTGCTGGTATTGTATAATGATGGCAGTTACGAAGTGACTGATCTGGATGTGCAACAGCGATTTGAACTGAAAGACATCCTGCATCTTTGTAAACTTACTCCGGAACTGGTGATCAATGCCGTTCATTTTGACGGGCACAAGGGCTGGACTATGGTGAAGCGGTTCCGCATCGAAACGAACAAACTCAAAGAGCGGTATTCATTCCTGACAGATCATGGCAAGTCTAAATTGCTCTTTGCTTCCGTTAAAGACAATCCGCGCATTAAGTACACCTTAAAGATCAATGGTAAGCCCATGACCGGAGAGGTGGCCCTGGGCGATTTCATGGACGTAAAAGGCTGGAAGGCAGTGGGGAATCGTCTGAGCGACCAACTTTTGAGCAACGTCAAGGAAATAGAGCCCGGAGAGTCCAAAATTTTGAGTCGCAACGAACCGCCACCTCCAGCCGCTACAGCACCGGCCCAGCAAGCCAGTTTGTTCGGTGAAGATCCAGCACCTGAGGAGCCGGAAGCTATTCAGCCGCCGGAAACAGGAGATAAGAAGACGTATAAGGCAGGGGATACGATTGAGTTTGATTAAGGGCTACTCCTTTTATTCAAGTAGGACATTATTCCGGAAAATAACCATGAAGTGCTCCTCCCCCCGCCATTCGTCGATAAAAAACAACAATCCGCCGCCTTCTCTTGGCAGCGGATTTTTTTGTTGTACTTTTGATATCAAAATAATATCATTTCAAATTTGACTTCATCATGGAAAAAACCATAAAACCTACATCCGGATGGATGATGTTGCTGTTGGTGCTATTGTTCACAGTAGCAGCGATCTTTTTGTTCTCTATGCGTCAGTTTTTGTTGGGAGGCATTTTGCTTGGCATAACATATATGTTTATCGCGCCCGGATTTTTGGCCATCGATCCCAATAGTAGTCGGGCCATGACCCTTTTTGGTTCCTATGTAGGAAGCATCAAAGAGAGCGGTTTCTTTTATGCCAACCCGTTTTATACCAAAAAGAAAATGTCGCTCCGGGCAGTTACGCTGGATGTGCCTACCATCAAGGTGAACGACAAACAGGGCAACCCCATCATGATTGGCGGGGTGGTGACTTATCGGGTGGCAGACAGCTTCAAAGCGGCATTTGCGGTAGAGAATTACCCGGACTTTGTGAAAATCCAGAGCGAAACGGCCCTGCGTAAACTGGCTGGCATGTACAGTTATGATAATTGGGAAGACGAGGCGGCTACCATTACTTTGCGCTCCAGTTTTGATGAGGTGAACCACCAGCTGGCTCATGAAATTGGTGAGCGACTCGATATCGCGGGCATTGAAGTAATTGAAGCCCGGATCAACAACCTGGCCTATGCCACCGAAATTGCGCAGGCTATGTTGCAGCGCCAGCAGGCCACAGCCATTGTGGCGGCGCGCAGCAAAATCGTGGAAGGTGCTGTGGGTATGGTGGAAATGGCCCTGGCACAATTGTCGCACAAACAAATCATAGAACTGGATGAAGAGAAAAAAGCGGCTATGGTCAGCAACCTCCTGGTGGTACTTTGCGGCGACCGAAATGCCCAGCCGGTATTGAATACGGGAACACTTCATCAATAACGGCTTACGGTGGACGGTAGACGGCCTACG
>DLXL01000222.1:0-2084 GCA_003448025.1 Saprospirales bacterium
CGTGACTTTGTGGTTCAAAAAACAATGGTTAAAAACGAACCTGAAAAGAGGGGGTCTCAAAAGTAATTTTTACCGCAAAGGCAGAGAGGCGCAGAGGCATAAACAGTTGATTTTCAAATCCTCTGTCTCTCTCCGTCTCTGCGGTAAAAATAAAAAAGCGACTTGTGAGACTCCCTCCTCCGTGACTTTGTGGTTCGTTTAATGGTGCAAGAGGCTTATTGCTTGATCAACGCAAAGTTCAGGCCTACAATAAATCGTGCCGGAGAATCGCTGAACTGATATTGATTGCCAAAAAAGTTCATGTGATCTCCCAACTTATTAAAGTTACCCTCATAGCGGAAATCCAGGGATACACGTTTGAATCCAATGTTCAAACCACCCTGCCAGCCCCAGGTCATTTGCTTAAATCGGGCTTCATAACCATCAATATCGGTTAATTCCGAGGTTGAATTCAGAAAATAGTGGCCTACCGGACCTGCCTGTAAACGAACCGGCCCAAGTTTGGCGCCGAAGAGTACCGGAATATCCAAAAACTGATATTTTTCGTTTTTGATGACCTCGCCTACGCTGGAAGTTCCCACTACATAATCTGTACGGTTTGAGTTGAATAAAACCTCCGGCTGAACAAATAAACGCTTACCGAAACGCAGGTAACCACCAAACTGGGTACCAAACTGACGGCCATCCAAACCCAGATTAAAACCACCATCGCCATTACCAATAACGATATCATCAGGATGGTTAAGTTGGGTATTCATCCCTGCTTTCAAACCCATGGAAAAAAATTGAGCATGAACAGAGGTGGCAACAAAAAGACAAATAAGAACAAAAAAGAAGTGCTTCATAACGGGTTGCTTAAATTGGTTGTGTTGTTTGCCTGTATAACGGGCATACCCGCCACTTCTTATCCAGAGCTTTCAAAATCCGGGTAGATTAACCCTTTGGTAACGATTCACTTAACGGTATAATAGCATTTTAGGCGGAATCAATGCAAATACACACCCGGTAAGTGCAATTTGCGCTACATTTGTCGCGCTGTATGGATATTCAAAGTGCTGTTTTCGTTACCAGTTACCCCAAGGAAAGTGCCTGCCCAAAGGGCGGCCCGCCTGAATTTGCCTTCATTGGAAGGTCTAACGTGGGCAAATCATCTCTGATTAACATGCTCACCGGGAAGAAAGGACTTGCCAAAGTATCAGCTACTCCCGGTAAAACACGGCTTCTTAATTTCTTTCTGATCAACGAAAAATGGCACCTGGTTGATTTACCAGGCTATGGTTATGCCAGGGTGTCAAAATCGGAGCGCAGAGCGCTTGAAAACCTGATTACCGGCTATTTTGAACGCCGGGCAGAACTTTTTTGCGCCTTTGTTCTCATTGATTCCAATATTCCACCCACAAAAATTGATCTGGATTTTGTTAACCATTTGGGCGAGCTTCAGGTACCTTTCGTCTTGGTATTTACCAAGGCAGATAAAGCAGGTCTTAAACTTGCAGGAGAAAATGTTTCAGCATTTTTGCAGAAACTTTCCGAAACCTGGGAAACGCTACCCCATCACTTTGTCACGTCTTCCGAAAGAAGAACTGGCAGGGAAGAACTTCTGAATTACATTGAATCGGCTATGAAAGCCTGAAAATACGGATATTAGTTAATCCGCATTCCCTCCCACAACTTGAGCAAAGAAGTAAAAATATACCCTCGCATCATTGAGCGCATAGAAGACTGGCCGATCTACCGGCTAAGTAAAGACCGCTCAGAATTCGTTCGCGAAATTGATGATGCCACTTTCCATCGCCTTCTCAACAAGCATCGGAAAGACCTCTCCGATGTTTTGTCCAAAACCATTTATCAGGAAAGAATCCGTATCAAGGAAGACCCCTGGAAAGTTGATCCACCGAATGATCGCTCCTTTTGGAATCGTATCAGCAAACGACTGATCAAAAAAAGCCTGGATCGGGACGATGCAGAGGCGCGGGCCGAGAACGAACAAATACTTCGAAAGATTATTCACCGGTATTCAGAAGAAATTGTTGGAACCTTTCAAATCAGTACCTTTCGATTTGCTCAGCGATTTCTGACTGCTA
>DLXL01000222.1:2175-4677 GCA_003448025.1 Saprospirales bacterium
ATTTCTGACTGCTTTTTTCAATCGTATTTTTAATGCGGTAGTTGGTCGCAGCATCCGGGCTATGTTCCGTGGCAAAAGAAATTTGTTCGAACGTCTCAATGTGGTAGGTGATGTTGAAACAGTTCGATCCTTGTTCAAACATGGTACAGTAGTGGTAGTACCCACACACAACAGCAATCTGGATTCTATTTTGGTGGGATACGCCATGGATCAGATTATGGGCCTTCCATCTTTCAGCTATGGTGCCGGCCTGAACCTGTACAATTTTGGCCCCGCTGCCTATTATATGAACCGGTTAGGAGCATACCGTGTAGACCGGCGTAAGAAAAATGCCGTTTATCTGGAAACTCTGAAAACCATGAGCAGGCTAAGTATCCAGCGAGGGGTGAACAGCCTGTTTTTCCCCGGTGGAACCCGAAGTCGTAGCGGCGAAATCGAAACGGATCTGAAAATGGGATTGTTGGGTACAGCAGTAGAAGCACAGCGGGCCATGGTGATGAATCCGGCGCAGAATAATCGACCGAAAGTATTTATTGTTCCCATAGTAATCTGTTACAACTTCGTACTGGAAGCACCTTTCCTGATTGAACAACACTTGCGTAATACCGGCAAAGAGAACTACCTGCGCCTGCGCGATGAAGGAGCAAGTGTTCGCAGCTGGCTAAGGTTTATCTGGCGTTTTTTTAGCACTACAAGCGATTTTACGCTTAGCGTTGGCCGACCCATGGATGTGTTGGGTAATTTTGTAGATGCTGAAGGCCGAAGTTTTGATCAATATGGGAACGAGCTCAACATCCAAGAATACTTCCTTTCCAAGGGTGTTATCAATGAAGACCGACAGCGCGAGGAAGAATACACCAAGCTTTTGGCAGAACGAGTGGCGTCCAGATATCTGATTGAAAATGTGGTTTTAAGTAGCCATTTGATTGCTCACGCCGTTTTTGAAATGCTATCACACCTGAATCCAAAACTGGATCTGTTTGGCATTTTACGGCTACCGCATGATGACTATTTATTCCCTTTCCGGGCTGTTGAAGAAGTTGTTGAACAAATGCAGATCAGGTTGCTGGAATGGGAAAAGGCTGGCCAAATCAAGCTGGCGCCAGAATTACACAGTACCCCGGCAGAGATTGTTCGCGATGGTGTGAAAAACCTGGGCATATACCACACGGAAAAACCACTTCAGTTTACCAAGGATGGTGATATCGTATCATCCGACTTCCGGGTGTTATATTTTTATCACAACCGCCTGAGTAAATATCATTTACACAAAGCCGTGCATTGGAAAGCTGAAGAAATTGAAGTCCTTAAAGTGGAAGATTAACGCTTACCCGGGATTGCCTACCTTTGCCTTAAATAATTGAACAAAGCCTACCCAAATATGCAGTACGAAAACGTACAAATTGCCATAGAACATGGAATTGCCACGCTGGTCATCAGTCGTGAAAAAGCCCTCAACGCCCTCAGCCGTCAAACACTTGAGGAACTGGAGCACTTTTTTAGTGAATACGGTCCCAATATCGAGCATTTAAAAGGGGTCATTATTACCGGCGCCGGAGAAAAAGCCTTTGTGGCAGGTGCTGACATCACTGAATTCAGCGGCCTGAGTGCTACAGAGGGTCAGGCATTGGCACAACGCGGTCAGGATATTTTTTTCCTGATAGAACGGTTCCATCGTCCGGTCATCGCTGCAGTTAACGGGTTTGCCCTGGGCGGTGGATGTGAACTGGCCATGGCCTGTCATCTCCGAATCGCAACGGAAAAAGCAAGATTCGGGCAACCTGAAGTTAATCTGGGACTCATCCCTGGCTATGGAGGTACACAGCGTTTGATCCAATACATTGGGAAAACCAAAGCTATGGAGCTCTTGTTGACTGCCGACATGATTGGTGCAGAAGATGCCCTGCGCCTGGGCTTGGTCAACTATGTTGTACCGGCTGGCGAAGAAATTGCAAAAGCCAAAGAGCTGCTCGAAAAAATTGCCACGAAAGCGCCACTTGCGGTCAGCAAAATCATTGAAACGGTCAATGCCTATTTTGAAGATGGTGAAGATGGATTCGAATTTGAAGTCAACGCTTTTGGTCAATGTTGCGGAACGGAGGATTTTATTGAAGGCGCTACGGCTTTTGTAGAAAAACGCAAGGCAAATTTTACCGGTAAATAGCCCCGGGATACCGCTCCATAAGAATAGACCATCATTTTGGCTGTTTCTTTTGTCGGATACCTTACAATTCAAAAAGTCGGCATAATTTTGCAGGAGAATAAGAGCACCCAAGAAACTTCATTCATCGATTAGGATTTCCTGCTCTATACTTTTCCTTTTTAATCCGCCCACTTTTAAAGTATGGCAAAACCGGCAGATTCGCTTTCGGGCGAGCCGCCGGTTTTTGTTTTTTACACCTGACCCAACCCAATTCCCTCTATGCAATTCGAAGAACTCAATCTCAATACCCCTTAGCTTAATGAACTATCAGACCTTGAGCAAAAAGAACCCACCCTGAT
>DLXL01000139.1 GCA_003448025.1 Saprospirales bacterium
GCAGGTTGCATATAAATCTGAAATTGAAAATCTATTCGAAAATCGGAAATCAAAACAAATCGGAAATCGGAAATCATATTCCCGTACATCATGCGGTTAATCAGTTAAATAATTGGTTATAAGCACTCTGCTCCTCTCCGCCTCTGCGGTAAATGACTTACAGACACCCTTTTGACAGCAAAATTTAATATGAAAAAGAAGGTATGTTTTGAGGATGTTTCCGGGTTCAACGATCGTTGGATCATTCTCTTTGGTTTGCCCACGGCAAGCTTGTTTATTACTTTTTTGCTGTTTAGTGACACCATACTCAAGAATGGACTGGGCTTTGTTATGGTTTGTATGGGCATGTCGGTCATTCACACCGCTACATTCTGGATTTCCCTACGTTGGGTGTACATCCGTGCCAAATTAAGGTATCCCAAATTTGAGCAGATTGGGCACCGAATCATGTGGTACCTGATATCTTTTTTAGCCATTTATTTTGTAGTCAACAAGCTCCTGATTGTGACGGTCATGGATTGGTTGTCAGAAACCCCCAATGAAAATGATCCAAATCCAATCGTTACCTTCATCTCGGCATTCCTGATGTCGGCCTTGTTGATCATCTTGTATGAGGCTATTTCTTTTTACATACAACTGCAAAAAACAGTGGCCGAAAAGGCCGAGCTGGAAAGGCAAAATGTTGAATCCCAGTTGGAAGGACTTCGCAACCAGGTGAATCCGCACTTTTTGTTCAACAGCCTCAATACGTTGGCCTATTTAATCCCTGAAGACTCAGATAAAGCGGTACGTTTTCTCCAACAACTGAGTAATGTATACCGCTATGTGCTGGAAAGTCGGGAAGCCAAGATCATTCCGTTGCAAAAAGAACTTGAATTCCTGGATGCTTATGTGTACCTGCTGAAAGAGCGTTTTGGGGATAATTTAAAGGTAATTGTGCACGAACCAGTGCAAAATCCCAACTTCGCCATTGTTCCCTTAACCCTGCAGATGCTGTTTGAAAATGCCATCAAACACAATGTCATTTCAGTAGAAAAGCCACTTACCATTGAGCTTTTTCGGGAAAACGGATGCCTGATCGTCAGAAACAACCTGCAAAAAAAGAATCAGGTGATGGATTCCACCGGCGTGGGCCTTGAAAACATTCAGAATCGCTACCGTATGCTCACAGATAAAGAGGTGGAGCTCATTGCTTCGCAACAATATTTCACGATTGCTTTACCCATCATTCACCTCAACGACTGATCCTGATCCATGTTGCAAACATTGTTAATTGAGGATGAAATCCCTGCTGCGCGTCGCCTGAGTAAAATGCTTAACGACACGCGCCCGGGCATTCGGATACTGGACACCCTGGATTCTGTGGAAAGTGCTGTGCGCTGGTTTCGAACGTTCCCTATGCCTGACCTGGTGTTTATGGACATCCAAATCGCGGATGGACTGAGTTTTGATATATTCAGACAGGTGGAGATCCAGGCGCCGGTTATTTTTACCACTGCCTTTGACCATTATGCCGTTCAGGCATTCAAAGTGAGCGCTGTAGACTACTTGCTAAAACCTATAGACCAGAAAGACTTGGAAAAAGCACTGATAAAGTACGATCAAAAATCCAACAAAACTGCGCCGCTGGATATCGATATGCTGGCCAAGCTATTAAAAAAAGAAACCTATAAAGAACGCTTTTTGGTGAAAAACGGGGCTGTACTTGCCTTCATCGCAGCCTCAGACATTGCCTATTTCCGGTCGGCAGACGGGCTTACCCAAGCCTTTACCTTTCAGGGAAAAAAGTACTTCATTGAGCACAGTCTGGAAGAACTGGAAAACTTACTGGACCCTAAAGACTTTTTTAGAATAGCCAGGGGTATGACCATTCGTCTCAATGCCCTGCAAAAAATCCATCCGCACCTGAACGGTCGTCTAAAACTGGAACTCTCCCCTGCCCTGCCGGAGGAAGTATTTGTGAGCAGAGAGCGCGCCAGTGATTTCAAAAGCTGGCTGGGGGCTTAAGAGTCCGTTGGGTTGCGCTTTTGCTGCAATAGCTTACCTTTGCAACCCCTACCCATACATATTCCTGATTTTTTCTCTTTTTCTGCATCGATTGGCTATTGTATTAGTCAAGCGGTACAGATTTTGTTGTATTCCCGTTTTTCTTCATCCCGACTGTAAAGGAGCTGTGTGTTCCCCCTGTGGATTTGAGCTGATCCTTGACTGTCATTAAAACACAAACACTATTATGTGTGGATTTATCGGACTTTTTGGCAAAAGCAATGCAGAACAATGGCGCGAGCAGGTACTTGGCATGTCAAAAAAATTGCGACATCGAGGACCAGATTGGAGTGGGGTGTATCATTGTGATCAGGCTATTTTATCGCATGAACGTTTGGCTATTGTAGACCCTGCTTCCGGCGGACAACCCCTGTTTTCTCCGGACCGCAAGCTCGTATTGGCTGTAAATGGCGAGATTTACAACCACAGAAGTATTCGTCGTCAATTCGAGGGCAAATATGAATTTCAAACAGAATCCGACTGTGAAGTCATCCTTGCACTGTATCAAACCAAAGGCAAACAGTTTTTGGAGGATCTGAATGGTATTTTTGCTTTTGCTCTTTACGACACCGAAACCAATGCCTACCTGATTGCCCGCGACCACATGGGTATCATTCCACTCTACATGGGATGGGATCAGCATGGAAATTTTTACGTAGCCTCCGAACTCAAGGCGTTGGAAGGCATTTGTAAACAAATTAAGGAGTTTCCTCCCGGTCATTTTCTGTACAGCCCGGATGGCATGGAGCCACAGTCCTGGTACAAAAGAGAATGGACCTCCTTTGATGCGGTGAAAAACAATACTTCTGATATTGAAGTGCTCCGCAATGCACTGGAACATGCCGTGGAACGCCAACTCATGTCGGACGTGCCCTATGGCGTATTGTTGTCCGGCGGCCTGGACTCCTCCATTATTGCCGCAATTGCGAAAAAATACGCACCCCGGCGCATCGAAACGGGTAGCATCAGTGAAGCCTGGTGGCCTCAGTTACATTCCTTTGCAGTAGGCTTAAAAGGTTCTCCGGACCTCGCTGCAGCCAGAAAAATGGCTGATTACCTCAAAACCATTCACCACGAGATCCACTTCACCATTCAGGAGGGTCTGGATGCCGTGCGCGATGTGATTTATCACCTGGAAACCTATGACGTTACTACCGTGCGCGCCTCCACCCCTATGTATCTGATGGCACGTGTGATCAAATCTATGGGTATCAAAATGGTACTTTCAGGAGAAGGTTCTGATGAACTGTTTGGTGGGTATCTGTATTTCCACAAAGCGCCAAACGCCCAGGCTTTTCACGAAGAAACCGTTCGGAAGCTGGGCAAACTCCACCTATACGATTGTTTGCGTGCCAATAAATCACTTGCAGCCTGGGGCGTGGAAGGCCGGGTGCCTTTCCTGGATAAAGAATTCATGGATGTAGCCATGCGTCTGAACCCGGAAGACAAACGTCCGGGCAATGGTCGGATGGAAAAATGGATTCTCCGAAAAGCATTTGAAGATGTACTCCCGCCTGAGATTGCCTGGCGCCAGAAAGAGCAATTCTCCGATGGAGTGGGATACAGCTGGATTGATACCCTGAAAGAAATAACCTCAAAGGCTGTTTCCGATGAGGACCTGGCAAACGCGAAATATCGTTTCCCGATCAATCCGCCCATGAGTAAGGAAGAATACTATTACCGCAGTATATTCTCCAGCCACTTCCCTTCTGATGCCGCCGCAGCCTGTGTACCCTCCGTGCCATCTGTGGCCTGCTCCACACCGGAAGCACTCGCGTGGGACAAATCCTTCCAAAACCTCAACGACCCATCAGGACGGGCAGTGAAGGCGGTGCATAATGATGCGTTGTAACGGATGGTTTATGAGGTTTATGGGGTTTA
>DLXL01000466.1 GCA_003448025.1 Saprospirales bacterium
ATCTCATATGTATTGCCCCCAGGCTTGTAATTACTCTGTATTCAGAAGTTGAAAAAAGGTAGTATAAAATGGGGTGTGCACTATTTTTCCATCCTGATTTAATCAAGGGTACATCCCTGGCAGGAAAAATGAAAGACTATCATTTTTTCTCCTACGATGTGACGGAGGCCCTGCATTTGTCGGAAAAAGAAAAAATGATCCTGTTTGATTGTGTCCAAAAAATAGAACAGGAATTACAAGAGAACATCGACAGCCACAGCCAGACACTTATTGTTTCCAATATTGAACTGCTCCTGAATTATTGCACCAGATATTATGGTCGACAGTTCATTACGCGTAAAAATGTTAATACAGACATTGTTGCACAAGTGGAGCAGCTCTTGCAAGATTATTTACGTTCGGAAGCGCTGAAACAGATGGGACTTCCTTCGGTTAAGTATCTGGCTGAAAAAGTGCATTTATCGCCCAATTATTTGAGCGACCTGCTCAAAAAAGAAACCGGCAAAAACGCGCAGGATCACATTCACTATCAATTGATCGAAGAGGCCAAAACCGTTCTGCTTCTATCTAACGCTTCTGTGAGTGAAATAGCCTACGATTTGGGATTTGAGTACACACAGTATTTTAGCAAACTTTTCAAACAGAAAACGGGGCTGACACCTTCTGAATACAGAAGTTTGAATTGAGGAAATAAAAAAGGAACCAGCGTTCCTGGCTATTGCTCCCCCTACCCTCACTTCAACCTGAACTTCACCGGCACCGTATAGGTTACCCTTACCGCTTGTCCCTGGTGCCTTCCGGGCTTCCATTTGGGCATGGATTTCACCAGCCGCAGGGCTTCCTCGCCACAACCTCCGCCGAGGTCGCGCAATACGAGGTGGTTCGACAGGGTGCCGTCTTTTTCCACGATAAATCGCACGTAGACCTGTCCTTCCATGCCGGTTGCCCTGCCAGATCCGGGTATTTGAGGTTATTGGACAAAAACTCCAGCATGGCCGCCTCGCCACCCGGAAACTCAGGACTCTGATCCACTACCGTGAATATGTCTGTGCCGGCGGTTGGGGGCATGGGCTGCAAGGCCGGCTGGGCCACCAAAGACGAAGCGGCTTCATTAGGAATCTCCGCCGAAGATGCCAGAAAAATCGCCTGTTTCCGGTCGGTAATGGCGTACCAGCCATCAGTCCTGGATGGATCGCCCGCATACGCCAGAAGCTTGCCTTTGACAGCCTGGGAAGCCTTGAACGTTCGGTAGTGTTCCACATCGGGACTGCGGATCCAGTCGAAACTGCGGGGTACGATCTGGCGGCCTTCCGCATCGAAGCAATACCACTGCCCTGCTTTTCTGGCGGCAAAGCAGAGGTTGGACAGGCGATCCATCCGGTCATATTCGAACACGGCTTTTTCTTCCCGACCCGTTTCTATCAGCCCCCAACTACCGCCTTTTTGCGCCCAAAAACGCTTGGGATCCATGGTGAAATACAATTGCTCAAACCCTTCCTCCAAAATTTCCCTGCCGGTTTTCAGGTCGAAAGCATTGGCCAGGCGCTCTCCGGCGCGTGTGGGGTGTGCGCGCGTGGCAATGACCGGGTGTTGCTCGGAGAAATAGTCAAACTGCTCGTATTCCATGGGCAAAATGGCCCGCCCGGCAGCATCATACAGTCCCTGGGCGGTTGATCTGCCAGGCAAATGCAATAACACATACCGGTAAGGGTGATAGTCTAATCCCGCCGTCGCCCGGACTGGCTCATAAGGCAACCTGGAGAAATAGCAGTTTTCCATCACTACATGGCCGCGCACATCATACAGGTGATGGCCTTCCCGGGCATTGTATTTGGTGGCATAGATCAATGCTTCCGGGTCGCCATATTCTCCTACCTGAAGCAGAGAGATCTCGCTCCAGGGGATCAACCATTGCCGGGAAGTAGCGTCAAAAAGTCCGGCAAATTTTCTCCCTGCATTGGTTTTGACGATGAAACGCCCTTCCTGTAGCGGAGTAAATGTCCAGAAATCAGGCCTAAGTATTGTATCACCGGAAGTACTTACCAACATATTCAGGTCTGAGCCCAAGGTAGTTGAACACATAATGATCACCGATTTACCATCGGTCCATTTTACATTCGGCCAGGAGGTGGGGCATACGGCATTCCCGTTTCTGTCTGTGTACTGCAACTCGCCGTTTTTGACTATGATCTGAATGGTGTGCGGAGCAAAACTCGGGCCGGCAGCGCTGCCCACCTTTTCAAATAACTTATGAGCCTTTTCATCATAAAACTCCAGGATAGAGCTGCCCTTTCTCCTCGCCACCAGCAAATCCGGGTAAATCGCCCGCACATACTCGAATTCCTGTGGAAGCAGGCTGCGACCTTTTTTGGCATCCCAGAGACCCCATAGCCCCCCTTTGGCCACCGACACAATTCCGTACTCGGCGCCCGCCTGCGCTTCCTGAATATTGTCGAATTCCAACGGAACTGCCCTCCTGCCGGTGATGGAAATGATACCCGTAAGACCCGCTTTTCGCACCCGAACCAGGGTGTCGTTGAGGTAAACGGGAGCTGCCCAGTCATACTCGGGATCAGTGATCGGCTCTGCCGTTAAGGGATGTACAACGCCATATTTTCCGGAGGACGCATCCTTGTAAACGGGCGATTGCGCTGCAGCGACTTGCGTCAACAGAAGTAGGAGGAAAAGCAGTTTTTGCATGGACATGGAGATTGCAGCCCCAAAGATACCGGATCCGGGGGCATTGGAACTCCTTGTCTGTACTAATGGACAATTTGGATTCGGACCTGTAAGGTTTTTGAAATCCTATGGTATATACACAAGTTAAATGAGACGTCAATTTCTAAGGTTAGCTCGTACAAATCTAACATTTTGCGAACACCAAGATTAAGGGGCGGACGGAGGTGAG
>DLXL01000080.1:0-15003 GCA_003448025.1 Saprospirales bacterium
GTCAAACAGATGAACAATTAAACTTCTGGAAATCCATCAAGGAAAAGGATTTGCCTGCGCTCAACAAATTGGTGCGGGATTCAGGCGTAGATCTGATCAGAATCAAGTGATTATCAGAAGGTGCTTTAATGTTGCAATGAACCGCTTGATGCAGGAACCCATTCTATTTCCTTTTCAAGAGAAAATGCCTCCGGGTAAGTCAGATAATGATTGAGAACCAGTACTTCGCCGCTAATCAGGGTTACTTCCGCCCTTACGTTAAATACCCCCCAGGTCCAAATTACCAGAGCGCATTGAGGATTGCTTAGGCTTCTTTCAATTTGATATTGGTTTACCTTGAAGGATGGGTGCAGGTGATATTTTACAGCTTGTACAAAGGAAAGGTCTTTCCCATCCAGGTAGACCCAAACTTTGTAAAGTACCTTGGAATCAGGGTAGGCATATTTCTTAAAAGTTGCCTTTTTACCCGATGCGCTGTTTGGCTCGAATAGTGTATCCCTGAGGTATATGTTATAAGTCCTGTTTTCCATGTTTCTTTATTAAGTTTCTGGTTTGGGATCATCCACATGTAATCCTTTTGGTGGAGGAACTTCGAAGATCTCAGTTTCCGGAATGTTACTTTCGCCAGATGACTGACTTGGAAGATTGGCTTGAGCTTTTCTCACGGCAGATTCTCCAAAGTAATAGCCAATGATAGAACCTAATAAGCCTCCCAGTGATGCGATAACCAACTGAAGAGCATCCATTTTCTGATCAAAAACATCGGTCATCGACATGGAATAAAAAATCAGACTTACAAAGACGACCACTATAACAAGTGCCAATAAATGCCTGAAATCGTTGATGAGCCGGGCCAAAAAGTCGGCAAACAGCCGATCTCTATCTCTAACGTAGGATGCCTCAGTATGTTTATACCGCCCCCAGTTAAAAATTCTGGCAAGCCAATTGAGAATGTAAAAGAAGGTCAATATACAGAGCAGCAGCAGCAATACTCCTTTATAGTGATCCTCCAAAATTTTCAAAAATTGCTCAAAATGCATGAATGACTTCGGACTGATTAGTACCTTACGGAATTCCAAAAGTGTTAAACTGAGGCAATATTAAGCAAAATAATTCAAATATCAAAATTTGTAGGCAACACCATTGAAACAGATCATTCATACATTCGTGCCTGAGGCAGATTCAGCAGTCTGGACACCGGTTGGCCAAGGCAATATCAATGATACCTACAGGGTTGATGTTGTACTTGGGGGTGAACAGAAAGTCATCCTGCTCCAGCGCCTCAACCATTTGGTGTTCAAGGATCCTGCACAGGTGATGGATAATACTTCCAGGATTTGCGCCTATTTAACGGCACAACCTGATTATCCCCTGCAAGTGCCAAGTCCAATCCTGGCAAAAGACGGAAGTAATCTGGTACGGGATGATCAGGGTAATTACTGGCGAGCATTTCCATTCATTGAACGTTCCTATACTCCGGATGGGCTGGTTACTCCAGACATAGCCCGGAAGGCAGCCCGGGCTTATGGCGCCTTTGCGCGGGCACTGCGTGATTTTCCGGCAGCAACACTGGCCGAAACCATTCCCGGATTTCATGATACCGACATGCGCTGGCTGGCATTTCTGGAGGTGATCAGGCAAGATCCTGTTAGCAGGGTAGGCGGGGTACAAAAGGAAATTGATGCACTTTTTGCGGCAAAGCCCCTATTCGACCTGATAAGTAGGTTGAAAAGATCAGGTGAGTTGCCCCTTAGGGTGTCGCACAATGATACCAAAGCTGGAAATGTGTTATTCAGTATGGATACACATGAACCGCTTGCCGTGATCGACCTGGATACCGTGATGCCGGGAACCTTGTTGTCTGATTTTGGAGATATGGTACGCACCTTTGTGCCGAGTTTGACGGAAAATTCAGTGGATGAGCCACACCTGAGATTAGACGTGCTTCTGGCGCTCCGTGAAGGGTTTTTATCTGAAACAGGCGATTTTATTACCACATCAGAGCAACAACACTTGCTGACCGGCGGAGCCTGGATCATTGGAGAGCAGGCACTTCGTTTTCTGACAGACTGGATTGCCGGAGATGTTTATTACAAAATTGGATATCCGGAACACAATCTGGTGCGTGCCAGGAACCAGTTGCAATTATTAGCAATGGTCAACAGGGAACTGTAAATGCCGGACTACTCCGATTTTCTCGGAAAGGAAATGCTGAAAAGGGATGATTTTTCGCCGAGATGATTGATGACGTAGCAGAATCCCTCCTCAATCCAAAGGGTTTTCATAAAGCCTTCACGGAGATTTTCTTCGTGATAAAGATCTATGCAAATCACTCTGCCATTATACAAGGCGGTAAGATCTGGCTGAAGGGTATGTCCTATCACCATTCGCCTTGCATCGGCAAATTTGAGTATATACGTTATTTCTGCTTCTGAAATCAGATTTTTTGCAGCAGCACGGTACCAGAAGATACCGGTTTGGAGGTCATAGATACTCCTGGCAGCATCGCTCAGGATTTCCTCCTGGGATTTGCCCAAATGTTGCCGGGTAATTTTATTGATCTCTGTCAGACTGAGTTGTGTTTGAGCCAATTCCGGACTAATGCCACCATGACAAAACACATAATCACCAATTTTTTCTACCGCATTTTTAGTCCGCAACCACCTTCCCAGTTCAGAATTTCGGTCGTAAAGAGTCTTGTAATCATCACCCATTAAAAGGGCATTTTCCAGGTACTTACGGCGTACATAGGTGAAGTTTCCCTGCAGGTTCATAATTTCATGATTTCCCAGGATAAAATGCACCTTGCCACCGGCTGCTTCTGCTTCTGCTTCCAGTTTGTAGATCAGCCATAAACATTCGGTGACTTGAAGTCCGCGGTCAAAAAAATCGCCCAGCAATACCAGATGTCCATTGCCGAAATTCCAGTTAAAGGATTCATCTATCACTCCTCCTCCCTGTAGTATGGTTTTGAATGCCTTGAAATCACCTTCAATGTCTGAGAGTACCATCATACGCTCAGTTGCCGGATAGTAACAAGCTTCGCTCACAAGCTCATCTTTCAATAAAAAGGAGAATGAATCGCCTGATTTGGGGATTTGACAGGTGAGGGATATCGCTTTTTTGGCGGTAAACTCAAGTGTTTTGCTTAATACCGTAGTGTCTCTGCGCAAAACATATTTGACCAAAATTTTGTCGCCCCGATAAAAAACATGCGGACCATCGGTGTCTGCCCGGGAAGCATCAAAGGGCTCGCCATTGGCTGCAAGCAGCGTTAGGGGCATGCCCAGGAATAAAAAAGGGAGAAGGCGCAAAAGCATGATTTGGCAGAGCGTTTTTGTTCAATAGCACACAAAGATAGTATGATAAACCCAAAACAGCCGGGATCGTTTGCCTGTAAGCCAAGTTTTGACAATAAATAGACGTTATCCCAAAATTAACATAAACAATAAATAAAGGCAACCTGCTTTTCATCATTGTGACGCTAACTTTGATTTGCAACATTTCCGTCCTAAACGTAGGAATGTGAGGCATCTGCCAAATCAAATTTATATAAAAAGCCTTTAAATTAAATTTTATAATGATGAAACACCTACTTAACTCCTTTTTCGTTTTCGTACTGCTTTTAGCCACTATTGATGCATATGGACAATCCTATCAGGCATTATTAAATGAAGCATGGAAAAGCAGTTTTGGCTCTCCCAATCATTTCGACTGGGCATCCTCCACCTTGGACTCTGAGGGCAATTACCTCACCATAAGCCATAGCATCGACAGTACTGGCCGGGCAAAACTGCTTTTGATCAAACAAACGGCTGCCGGAGCCATTTTATGGGAGAAAAATTATACCCTTTCGAATCATTCGGACAATTACGGCATCGACCTTGTTACTGGCCAATCTGATGAAGTCTTTGTGATTGGCTGCACGAAAAACAATGCCCAGCCTGCCAGCAATTTTGATTTTTTGATATTGAAATATGACACGTATGGAAATCTGCTCTGGGTAAATTCCATAAATGGAACAGGAAATGGCAATGATATCCCAGTAGGGATTACGCTGTCCTCGTCCAATACCTTGTTTGTAACAGGGCTGAGTACGGGAACAACCAGCTCATTTGATTATCTGACAGCGTGCTTGTCCTCTCAGAATGGAGCGATTATTTGGCAGCAGCGATACGATTATAACGAGCTAAGCGATATCCCAACAAACCTTGTCCTAGACGCCTCACAAAATGTGATCGTGACAGGTGGCAGTGGTGCTTCTCTTGCCAATTGGGAAATGGCCACGTTGAAGTACAGCCCCAATACAGGGACTTTGCTTTCGGAAAACAGGCTCTCCAATACCGGAATTGGAATTAGTTTGCCCTCCTCCTTGCAGTTGACCGTTTCAGGTGATATCCTGTTAACAGGCATTTTGACTAGCAGCACCTCGGATTTTGACATCTGTACGGCCAAAATAAATAGCTCGGGTTTTACCACTAGCTGGGTAAAAACCTTTGGTGTTATTGGAGCCAAGGACAGTTCAGTGGTCGCCCAAATTGACCTGTACGGAGATGTTGTAGTTTGTGGTTGGTCTGAAAACGCCGATGGGGGACGGTCAATTCTTTTACTGAAGTATGACGCTCAAGGCACATTGAAATGGCAAAAGACGCGCAAAACTTGGCCCGAGAAACAAAAAATAACCCCTAGGCAATTATTGCTCGATGCACAAGGCGATATTTTAATTGTTTCCAACCTCTCAAATGATGGCAAAGATGCGACGCTATTTTCGGGTTTCGATAAAGACGGAAATTTGCAATGGGAGCGTAAAAGGGAACTGGCGTCAAATTCGGGCGAAACTGTTGTTGATATGCAACAGTATGGACTCCATCAATTTTGGCTCACCGCTATCACAGGCAACCTGGGAAACAAAGAGGCCAGTACATTTAAGTTTGAACGGTACAACCGTGATGTGACACCTGTCGTTAATGGCCAAGGTCTGCCCACCCATACTTCCAATGAACTGATAGTCAGATTCAACCCGGAGATTGTCAATACTTCTTTTGTCAATAATTTGGCACTCGAATTTGGCAAAATATCAGATGTGGTTCAAAACAGCAGTGCCATCACAGCAATTGATAGCACCATCACAGCAGGTGGGACTTTCTCAGATTGGGATGTGCTGAAAATATACAAAACCAGAACTACGGCAGACTCGTTGATGACGACCTTCGATGGCCGAGTCCTGCAACTTCCTTCTTATTGGGCCTCTTTTGTGCTGAAAGTCCCCCGGACTTATGGACTAACCTTGGAACAATTGGCTGATTTGCTTAATGACAGCCCAGAACTTGACTGTTTCGTGGTCTTTGCAGAATTGAATCACATTGGCACGCTCGATAATCAATGCGACCCCAATGACCCGCTATATCTTCAACAGGCCAGCCTGCACCCAACGGCACAATTCCAAGATGGCCATATCAATTGTGAAGAAGCATGGTGCGAGACTTCTGGAAGCAATGCAGTTAAAATGGCGATCTTCGACACTGGCATCCGCTGGTCGCACGAAGATTTTGGCGACGGTACTTTCAGCGGCTCAATAGTGGAAGATGGAAAAGACTTTTTTGGCAATATTGATGTCAATGCCGAACCAGTACACACGACCAACGCTCATGGTACCAATGTTACTGGTATTGTAGGTGCCATCAGGAATAATGCTATTGGTGTTGCCGGAATTTCGGGAGGCGAAAACGGCAGCGGAGGTACTAGATTTTTGAATATCAAAGCATTTGGGGATAATGGAATCTTTTTTGGCGATATTGTTTGCGCAGCCTATGACGCTTTTATCAATGATGAATTTACAGCGGACATTATCAACATCAGCGCAAGTTACCCGGCTGGCGATGGAGGCGATACCGACCCGGTATTTACGCAGCAAGAAATCCGCGAGAAACTAAGGCTCTTGAGCCAAAAAGGCATCGTCCACATCGGTTCTGCAGGCAATGCCCAGTCTGGCCAGCCAAACTATCCCGCAGCTGCTCAAGATGAATGGATGATCAATGTAAGTGGGAGCAATCAACTTGGTCAAGTACAGGGTACCAACTACGGACCTACAGTGGATTTAATCGCACCGAGTGCGGATGTTCTGGTTTTTACCACAGACAACGCTTCAGATCAGGCGTATTCTGATTTTAATGGCACCTCCTCCGCTGCCCCGCATGTGGCGGGTGTTGCTGCACTTTTGCTGGCTTATGACAATGGTGCTTCTAATTTTACGCCAGATGATATAGAAAACATTTTGCAGGCTTCGGCGACTGATGTAACTCAAGACCCAGCAACAGTTGGCCCTGATGATTACAGCGGTTGGGGTCTGCTTAATGCCAGCGCAGCCATCAATCTGATCAAAAAACCGAACTGCGGGGTGTATCATTTCGGAACTGATATTAGCGACTGCACCAAAACCGTGGAACAAATTGCAGAAGACCTGCCCATTTTTTTGCGTGAGACTTTTACAAACGCTGCCGGAATAAAATTTGCAGCTGGAAACTATCTTGCAGATGTATATAAAATTACCGCAACCTGTAGCCATATCTTGCCTTCGCCCTTCACAATAACCCGTTCCTGGGAGCGGCACAGCACTTCCTCTGCCTTCGGATTGTACGAGTATGAGCCAAATTTCTATCAAATGGATGCTTTGGTTCCGGTTGAACACGTTGAATTACAACCAACTGTTACCAACAATCAAGCAACAATAGTCGGCTATGCTTACTATCTGAAAAACAACCCCTGCACTGTGGAGGGCTGGCTTCCTGTGCCGCCGCAAGATGCGCAATTGACCTATTCCGTGTTGGGTTGTATGACCACGGCTGTCAATGAAATTGAAAAACCTGATTTGCTACAGGTATTTCCTAACCCTGCAACAGATTTGCTTTCCATTCGGCTGAAATCCTCTACATATTCGGACAAGTTGCTTTCCATTTATTCAGCCGCTGGAATGCTTGTTTCAGAGCAAGTTTTGAATAGTGGCATGGAAACTTTTCAAATGGACATAGCAAAATTGCCACAAGGGGTTTACTGGCTTCGTTGTCAGACCGAAAAGGGAGAGCAAATCGTAAAATTCATCAAAATCTAAAAAACGCAATGAAAACTAAAGATACAGGAGCAATAATATTCTTTTCATTGACACTCATTTTTTTGAGTCAATGCGCCAAAAATGACCCTGAACCACCAGTATTTTCTTGTAACGTCGGATGGGATTCGCTGACTGTAGCAGCAGTGAATGTAGACACCCTGCTCAGTTGCGCCGTGCTGCCATGTGCGTGGCAGTGCGAGCAGTCTAGCCCAACAACAATCCAATACCTCTACTCATTTCCCTGTTTCAACCCGAAAAATTTGGATGACATTGCATTTGTTCGATATGACCGAAAGGGCGTATTTGGAGAAAATGTTGAGTTGTGTATAATGAATATGTGTACTGGTGAATTAAGGATTATCCACAATAAAGTATTAGGCAATCTGGATTGGAGCATCAAGGATTGGATTATTTTCACTGGCCGTAACCAGATGTTATACAAAATAAAACCCAACGGCGATAGTCTGACACAGCTGACATTTACAGGAAGTTTGAACAATGAGCCGATTTGGAGCCCGAATGGAGATAAATTTGTTTGGTATCATAAAGTAGGTTCAAAAAGCTATACAGTTGTTTCCAATGAAAATGGGTTAAATTGGGATACCTTACCATTAATACAGGTTAATGCAAGTAGATTTGAATGGATAATTAATAATAAAATTGCTTTTACTTATAATCAATATAATTTAGAAACATTGCCGAGTACCCGATTGGGCATTATAGATCTTGATTCGTCAACGATCCAATACGATGTTTTCAATTTAGATGGTTTAGCCCCATATCCAGGCAACTATATTTTGAATATGGATTGGATAGCATCCGAGCAAAGTATGCTATTTTCTACCAAATTCGGGGTGGCAAAAACCAATATCCATACAAAGCAACGGACTGTTATAACGAAAGGATTTGACGAAACTCGGCGGTACGAGTGGGCAAGGCTTTCGCCAGACAGCAAGTTTGTTATTATGCACCGAAGGGACGGAAAATCAATCGTGTGTAATACTGATTTTATGGAACGGTTGTATGTTGTCAATTTAGATGGAACAAATGAACGCTGGGTTAAATTGCAGGAATGAGGCATTAGCACCAAATACGGAACCTTATGCAGAGAATGGTAATGTTCGCTTTATGGGCAATTGAGGAACCAACATTTCAACGCAAATCAAGCGCAAATCACGAACGTTTGGGAGCTCCCAATCGTTTGATTTTGATTTCCAGCCGGTTGTTTTGCTGATGTTCTTCGTCAGAACATTCAGCGCTTTCTACACAGTGATTTCTGGGCTGAGTTTCCCCTTTGCCTACAGCTTTGATTCTTGCTTCATTGATGCCCTTTGATACCAGGAAGATTTTAGCATTTCTGGCGCGTTGTTCCGTCAGTTCCATGTTCATGCGCTCATCGCCGCGTACATCGGTATGGGCAATAATGTCAATTTCCATTTCCGGATAATTGCTCATGTGCTGTAGCCAAGCTTCCAGGTGTCGAACGGCTCCCTGATTCAAGGTGGCTTTATCCTTTTCGTAGAAGATTTTATCCAGAATGAAGATGGAGCCTTCCAGCAATCCATTAGCCAGCGGCATGGTTTCAGCAATGGTTAAGCCTTCTGTGAGGGGCTTTAAACGGATCTCATCGTAGGCAGCATTCCCTTTGGAGGCATTGACCCTGTAGGTTTCTGCTCTGAATCCTTTCAATTCTACTTTGGCAATCCATTCTCCATCTTTAGACAAGCAGACGTCAAACTCCCCGTTTCGGGTGGTTCGGGCTGTCTCAATGGCGCCTGTTGCCCGGTGTTCAAACCGGATACTGGCATTGGCAATACGGGTATTATGTTCAGTGGTGAGTACCACACCACCCGCCCGCAGGCATGGTGGAACCTCTTTCATTTTGAAATTAAGACTCAATTCATCCTCCGTGTCTACCACCATAAAACGATCACGGGAGGTATAACCTTTTGCACTGACCATCACCAGATAATTCCGGTAACGGGTGAAATCAGTGTAGGCATTTCCCTCTGCATTGGCATATAAATCAGCCGCCCCCATGTCTTTGGCATCTTTTCTTACCAATTTGAAAGTAAATACATCCGGTCTGTCCGGATCAGGCTCATAATCAAAGTCGTAAAAGTCGTTATTGCCGGAAATGAAACCATCGTCGGTTGGCTGGAAAATACGGATTTCGGCGCCCTGCAAAGGAAGTCCGGTTTTATCATCAATAACCGTGATTTTCGCCCGATTGGTTTCCAGTTTTCCCGTGCCTTCCAGGCCACGTGGAGCAAAAAACTGAAAAATATCGGTTTTTCCATACGTTTCCCTCTGTCGGGAACTGGCAAAAAAACCACTGTGCCCGTCCGGGTCGGTGATGAAACTATAATCATCTTCCGGGGAATTGAATGGTTCGCCGAGATTCACTACTTCTTTTTCCTCCTCTTTTGACAGTGGGTTATTGACAAAATAGATATCCATACCGCCCAGGCCGTTGGAACGGCCGTTAGAGGCAAAGAACAAAGATCCATACTGACTCATGAATGGAAATAAGTCCTGTTTTTCCGTATTAATAGCCGGCCCAAGGTTAATGGGTTCCCCCCAATTTTTTTTATCCAGACGTTCCACAACATATAAATCAAATCCGCCGCTGCCGCCAGGCATATTAGATGCAAAAAAGAGCCATTTTTCATCTATGCTCAGGCTAGGATGCATGCAGGAATAATCATCGCTGTTAAAGGGAAGATCAATTGGTGGAGTCCAGTCTGGGAACCCATAGCTCATCTGGTAAATTTTCATACTTGATTTTCCTCCTTTACCACCTCTAAGTACCCCATTATCATTATTATTCCGCGTCACAAATGCCGTTTTAAAATCTCTGGTAAATGCAACCGGCCCCTCGTGGAAATCCGATTTTTTGCTTGCATTGAATTCAAAGCTTTGTGGAGAAACCAAGGCTCCGAGTCGGTCGAAAGAGGAAAGGTAATGTGATTCATATACCTCGCCGGACCCTTCGCTACGCGGGCCTTTTTTTCCGCGGGCTGAAACAAACAAGATACCGTTATCGTAATACATCGGGGCGTAATCCGTGCCAGTTTGGTTCAATTCTTTGGCATTTTCGATCCTAACGGGATACCTGCGATCATCCTTTTCCCGGAACCGGTCTTTGGATTTACTTTTAGAGGATCCGGAACCCTGAGCTGCGAGGCTAAGAGATAGTAAAAGCAGGGAGCACAGCAGGATTAGCTTATTTTGCATGGCTTGCACAACTAAAATTAGGTAATGGAATGGCTTTACTGATTGGTTGTGTCTTTAGACACATCATATTACAAACGTCACGATTGTCCGGGCATTGCATAGATGCTACCCAAACGATAAAAAAATGACAGGCGAAAAATCAGACCGCTTCTTTCCGCCTTTCCTCAAGGAGTTCAATGCCTGACTCCTGAAATGCAGCTCTTAAAGCTTCATAAAAATGATGGAGCGTTTCTTCATAATGCTGCCCCATGGTCCAAACAGCGATCTGGGTTTTCATATCGTCGCGGGTTATACCGGATATCTTAACTTCAACAGGTTTTTCGATGAGCGCAAACGGGCATTGGGTGGCGGCTGTTTGTGCAGCAGCCTGGACCCTATCCAGGTTAGCTCCAG
Organism: Saprospirales bacterium; assembly: GCA_003448025.1. Classification (GTDB taxonomy): domain Bacteria; phylum Bacteroidota; class Bacteroidia; order Chitinophagales; family Saprospiraceae; genus M3007. The sequence goes on from DLXL01000080.1 coordinate 10,739, forward strand.
CATGGAGCAATAAGGTTATTTCCGCTTGAACCTCTGAGCTGTCGGCGATATTTTCAATGGGGCCTTCTGTCATTTTTCCATTTGGGATAATGATCTTTTTCCCGGAGGGTGTTTTTAAGATGGTGCTGAATATCTGGATCTCTACCACCTTGCCTGATTTATCTGCCACCGTTAGAAAGTCGCCCACTTTAAATGGACGGAACAAGAGTATGAGCACACCACTGGCAAAATTCCCCAAGCTACCCTGTAATGCCAGGCCAACAGAAAAGGCAATAGCTGAAAATATAGCGATGAAAGAAGTTGTTGCTATGCCTACCATGCTGGCTACCATCAGGATAAGGGCAATTTTCATCCCGGTATCTACCAGAGAAGTAAAGAATGGCCGTAGCCCTTCGTCTACCCTGCGTGCCTTTAAAAAATGTTCAAATCCATTGCTCAATCTGCGGATTGCCCATAAACCGCCAAACAACAAGGCCATTGCTGCCAGCACCTTAGGCCCATACTCCCATCCAAAGGCAATTGCCCTCTCCATTATTGCCTGTGTATCCATAATAAAAGTTGATTCTGGTCAAGTAAATAGGGGTGAACGAAGTGCATGCCTCAACACTTTATATAATCGCTTTTCGGATGCGAAGCAGTTTTTCCAGTATTCTTTCCAATTCACTCAGCGGAAGCATATTGGCGCCGTCTGATTTGGCTTCTGACGGCTTGGGATGGGTTTCAATAAACAGCCCGTCGGCGCCCGTTGCAATGCCTGCACTGGCAATGGTTTCGATCAAAGCCGGTCGCCCGCCGGTAACACCGCTACTCTGGTTAGGCTGCTGCAATGAATGGGTGCAATCAAGTACCACCGGTAAGCCAAAGGAGCGCATGGTGGGTATTCCCCTGAAGTCGACAATCAGATCCTGATAGCCGAAAGTAGTTCCGCGTTCAGTTAAGATGACCTGTGTGTTCCCTTCCTCCTGTACCTTTTCTGCGGCAAAACGCATGGATTCAGGACTAACAAATTGCCCTTTTTTGATATTTACAACCTTGCCGGTTTGGGCGGCCGCTACTAAAAGACTTGTTTGACGACAAAGAAATGCGGGGATTTGTAAAATATCTACAGCAGCAGCAGCCATAGCCGCTTCAGGTTCTGTATGAATGTCTGTTGTCGTAGGGATCTGAAAATGGGCGCCAATTTTTTGCAGTACGGCCAGCGCTTTTTCATCGCCGATACCTGTAAAGGAATCTCTTTTACTCCGATTAGCTTTTCTGTACGAACCTTTAAAAATGTAAGGAATCTCCAATCGGGTACAAATTTCATTCACCTGCCCGGCAATATCCATCGCCATTTGTTCCCCTTCAATGGCACATGGGCCTGCGATGAGGAAAAAATTGCCGGAGTCTGTATGATTTAATCTTGGCAGTTGTAGCATGCTGAGTTTTTAAGAAGTAAGGAAAGGGGCAGAACCCGAATTGGCCGGCAAAGGTCGAAAGACTCAAAAATATGTAAGCAGAAATTGTTGAAAACCTTTTCTTTGGCTTAATAATTGGTTCTCCTCTAGACCCAGTTGAGTTTGTGACAAACGAACTGGCCAGTTAAACAACAGATCGCTGTAATTTGTTAGATATTTGGCTTCCAAAAGGCCTGAAATTCTCTTGCGTCTTCGATTACACAATATGAAACAGCACCTCGAAAATTTTTTTCAAACACTTGAACATCAGTCGCTTGCCCAAAATGTTCAGATTCCGCCTAAAGCGGAGGTACAACGATTGGCTGATGCCTTGTTTTATTTCCTGTTCCCCATGCTGAGTGAAGACCCCAAGCCGGCACGGGTACAATACGCACTTTTGCGGCATGATCTGATGAGGTTATTGTACCCGCTCACCAAAGATGGCGGAGAGTCTGTAGCCAATATTGCCAATGGTTTTTTTGATCAAATGCCACAGGTATATGAGATGTTGTTGGAAGATGCTCAGGCATTTTATGAATTTGATCCTGCTGCTACCTGTACGGAAGAGGTAATTGCAACTTACCCGGGATTTTACGCCATTGCCAATTACCGCATTTCCAATCTGCTGCATCGCCTGGGAACCCCATTGCTGCCCCGTTTTTTTTCGGAGTATGTACACAGCAAAACGGGGATAGATATCCACCCGGGAGCTGCTATCGGACGCTCCTTTTTTATTGATCATGGTACAGGCGTGGTTATCGGCGCCACCACAACCATCGGCAACAAGGTTAAAATATATCAGGGGGTAACCCTCGGCGCCCTGCAGGTGGATAAATCACTGGCCAATGTAAAACGGCATCCAACCATAGAAGACAATTGCGTTCTATATGCCAATTCGACTATTCTGGGTGGGAAAACAGTGGTAGGACATGATTCCGTAATCGGGGGTAACTCCTGGCTTACTGAAAGTGTTCCACCGTACTCCGTGGTGTTGCACCAAAGCCAGGTAAAAGTGCGCACCCGTCCCTTTGATGAGCCGGTTAACTTTGTGATTTAAGCAAAATTTGTTGATGAATTTGCCAGATTTGGGGTAATAGCAGTGTGCTGCCATCATTGTGTACGACAAAATCTGCCAACGCCAGTTTGTCCGATTCCGGCAGCTGTCTGCGCATCCGTGCAAGCACCTGCGCTGCATCCAGACCATCACGTTTCATCACCCTTTCCAGCCGAAGTTGCTCCGGCGCCGTAACTACAATGAGAAAGTCAAGATGCTGGTAGCTGCCACTTTCTACCAAAAGAGCGGCTTCCTTGATGGTATATGGCACACCCTGTCCGGATTGTATTAGATGCCATTCCTGTGCTGCTTTTTCCACAGCCGGGTGTACCAAAGCGTTCAAAGCTGCCAGTTTTTCCGGTTCGCGAAAGACAATGGAGGCCACCAGCGCCCGATTGTACCTCCCCCCGGAGTCGTAAGCTTCCGGGCCAAACAAGTATATAATTCCCTGACGTAGATCCGAATTTTTCTCTATCAGGATTTTAGCCCAGTCGTCGGCATAAAAAACAGGTATGCCAAGTGCATCCTGAAAAATGCGGCATACCATGGTTTTCCCACTCCCAATACCACCGGTTACACCAACCCTGGGGGTTTTGGAGCCGGATCTGCTAACATTATGTGATTCCAACGCCATGTCAATGTTGAATTTCCCCGACAAATATAGCGTTTAGCAATTGGGCATAGGCAACCTGATGGAAAGAACAGGTAACAACATCTGTTAAACTCCGCTATTGATTTTGCATTCCATGTATTTTGCGCCCGTATTGTTGCCTGATCAATGACACATGTTAAAACTGCTGTATTGGGGATTCTGATTAGCCTTACGCATTTAGCGGAGGCCCAAACCCTGCTTTCACGTACAGTGGATTTTTCCTGCCAGGAATGTACTCCTTCAGAAGCGCTGGTGAGTCTGAGCAGGCAAACGGGCATCAATATTGTATTTAGCGATCGCTTTTTTGAACAATGTGCGCCGGTCCAATTGCAAGTGCAACAGGAGCCTATCCAAAATATTCTGGATAAAATTGTTCGTTGCGGGCGGGTGAACTACAAGGAGATGGATGACCAGATCGTCCTTTACAGAAAATCCGGTAAACGCACACTTAGCGGTTATGTCCAGGATGCTAAAACCGGGGAACGACTAATTGGAGTCAGTATCAAGATCCTGGAAGAAAAGTCAGACCCTGTCGTAAGAACCATTAGCAATGAGTTTGGTTTTTTCAGCATGAAGCTGGAGGAGGGAATACATAATGTAGGGGTTTATTATGTGGGATATCAGGCCCTACAATTGCCTGTTGAAGTACTGGAGGATAAGATCATACGGGTTCGGCTGCAATCTTCTTCTGTATTAAAAGAGGTTTTGGTAAGTGGCATGTCAGGGAGCGATGCCAAAGAACACAACGGAGGAAGCCCGATATATCTGGATTTAAAGGGGCTTGGTACCCTGCCGATGCCTGGAGGCGAGGCTGATTTGCTGCGCCAGGCAGCCCTTCAAACAGGTATTCAAACAGGCGCGGATGGACTTGGGGGACTGCATATTAGGGGAGGAAATGCGGATCAAAACCTGTTTTTGCTGGACGATGTGCCGGTATACAGCCCTAGCCATGCCCTTGGCTTGTTTTCCATTTATAATCCATCAACAGTTAGTAGTGTAAGGCTTTGGAAAGGCGATTTTCCTGCGCGTTATAGTGGCAGAGCTTCTTCTGTTCTGGATGTGCGTACCAGAGATGGTGACTCCCGCCGCTTTCGAAGCGAGGTTTCCAGTGGGTTATTTGCAT
>DLXL01000080.1:15165-15394 GCA_003448025.1 Saprospirales bacterium
CCAGTGGGTTATTTGCATCTTCTGTGTTGACAGAAGGTCCGTTAAAGAAGGATAAAGGCTCTTTTTTGCTGGGGGGCAGAATGACCTATTTTGAACCCTGGATTGATTTTTTTAGTAAACGGGGGAACCTGCTTACTTTTTCGGGGGATGATATCAAATACCGTTTTTTTGATGTAAATCTGAAGTTGGATTATACCCTGAGCGACCGTGACGGGGTCTTTTTTCTCCT
>DLXL01000103.1:0-515 GCA_003448025.1 Saprospirales bacterium
AACCACTTCCACCGCTTTTGTAGGATTGGATACCGGGTTTAACCACCTGATTCGACCTATGTTTTACGGCGCTTACCACAAAATAGTGAACGTAACAGAACCTACTTTCAAGCCCAGAATCTACAATGTGGTAGGCAATATTTGTGAGACCGACACTTTTGCAGCAGACCGCCGGATAGCCGAGGTAGTAGAAGGCGATATTTTGTGTTTTTATAATGCCGGAGCTTATGGTTATACGATGTCGTCAAATTTTAACTCCAGGTTGCGCCCTGCAGAAGTGCTGATTTATAAGGGGAAAGCTTTGTTGATCAGAGAACGGGAAACCTTTGAGGATTTGGTTAGGGGACAGCCGGAAATCTCTTTTTAGCCGGAAGTTTTGACGCCAAATAATGTTTTGTTTTTTTGGTTATTTGATGATTTTTCAAAATAATATTTTTTATTTCGAAAAATTGTGAAACAGGCTTGCACAGAAAAACCAAGTTCCCATACTTTAGCCCAGTTAATCACTGTTTTCA
>DLXL01000103.1:694-3139 GCA_003448025.1 Saprospirales bacterium
ATCAAATCCAACTGTTCTTTTTAACATGAAAAAACGTTTTCTGACCCTCGCTGCTTTCGCGCTTCTTTTTGCCGGTCTTAACTCTTGCTCCAAAAACGAGCCTGTTACCTTGCTTCAAAATGGCCTCTCTCCAGACCTTGAGGCACAAATCACCGCACTTGGTTTTGACGCCTCTGATGCATATGCCACCGAAGGTGGTTATATTGTAGAAGGTGACATTTTCCTGAGTGATGAAGACCTGAACAAACCTATGGATCTGCTTCATTCGCTTCTGGTAGGCGAAGAAGAACAATACCACACGACGAACCTTGTGACAGGTTTGCCACGCGAAATTACCATCCGCGTAGTCAGTACGATGCCGAACAGCATTCACACAGCTACCACCAACGCCATTAATCGTTATAATGCTGAAGGATTGCAACTTACCTTCAGAAAAGTAACCAGCGGAGGAAATATTGTCATCAAAAAAGCGCCAAACGGTGCGCAATACATTGCTTCCGCAGGCTTTCCCAGTGGCGGCAATCCTTACGGCACGATCATGTTTAACAACAATTACTCCGGCTGGAATTCTAATACCCTAACTTCAATCATCGCTCATGAAATAGGTCATTGCATAGGTTATCGTCACACGGATTATGCAGATCGCTCCTATAGCTGCGGCGGAGCACCTTTTAACGAAGGCGACGGTGGCGTTGGCGCTATTCACATTCCTGGTACGCCTACAGGCCCTGACGCTGCTTCCTGGATGCTGGCTTGCATTGGCAACGGCACTAATCGTCCGTTCAATGCAAATGATAAAACAGCACTTAGCACGCTTTATTGATTGGGTGTCAAAGTTTTAGTAACAAAACGGCTGTCCAAATTTATTTGGACAGCCGTTTTGTTGTATAGGATTATTCCACCACCAATTTCCCTCCTCCTACCAATAGTGTCCCATCGTTAATTTTGTAAAAATATACCCCTTTTGGCAAGCTGTTTAACGGGATTTCCAACAATAATTCTTCTGCGGTTTTTTCCAAAACAAGGTTCCCCAAAATATCAAACAATGTAAATACAGCCGGTTCATCCGTAACAGCAACAACGTTCAAAACACCTGTTGATGGAATTGGGTTTGGAAATACCCACCACTTGTTTTCTCCTCCGTAATATACCTTGGCCGTGTCGCTCAGCAAGGTCGCCCCGTTGTCCAGCAATATCCGGGCACGGTAGGTGTTGATGCCTTTTTGCAGTGTTTCGTCCAAAAATGAATATTCCAGTTGTTGAACATTTTGTTCGTTCAGAACCGTAAAAGATCCATTGGTCAGTTTTTCAAAATAGATTTTTGAAAGCCCATAGTTGGTGCCAACGCTGAGGTTCAAGTCTACGTTGAAATCTGCATTCAGATTGGCGAGCAATCCACGAAAATAGCAGGCTACACCTTGATTCGAAATATCAGGTGCGGGACTGCGGGGGCCATAGGCATTAAATTCTGGTGTAAAAGGCGCTACGGCAAAGCGATCTTGCGGGAAAGCTGATTTTTGGAGCACAACAAAAGTATCCGAGACGGTTAAAATAGGCTCCATTCTGATTGCTCCCAGGCCGTACACCTGGTATTGAGCATTGGAATGAGCCGCATTCCAAAATAACAATACCGAATCTGGGCAATTCAACCCGATTTTCATGCGCAACTCTTTGGAAATCAAAAAAATATCAGATCTGAATTCTTTTGCTCCAACCATCATCCGAACCTGTGCCTCCGTAAAAGTATCAGGTATTATCCATCGTTGCCAACCGCGTTGAAGTTGGACAGAGTCAGTGATTAAACGCCAGTTCGGGCTTAAAAGCGGCCGCCATTCCAGTCGGGCAAAGGAGTCGGAAAAGTTGTTTTCCCAACGCAAAATCACTTCACGATTGGCTGGGACAGGATCGTTCAGGCTCGGGTAGGTCCAGGCAAAATGCTGCATGGTATCCCAATTCCAGGCCAAGGCAAAGTCCTGGCTGCCAGATAATTCTGGAGGAGCGGCCACTCGTATTTCCCAAAGCCCGGAAGCAGGAAAATCAATCGTGATTTGCTCCACATTATTCAAGGTGTCGCGCCCACGATGAGCGGGTTGGCGCAGTGAATCCAGCAGAGGAAAACTGTTTAAAACCCAGGGGGAATATTCGTTTCCTGTGGGATCCAATAAAGTTAGATCAAGGTCGTGAAGTAATGCTTTGGACGCAAGCAGAGCCGCAGGTGGATCATTCCAGACAAGAGTTGTTTTGATCTTCCTGATGTTTTCAGGAACCATTATTGGAACAGATATAGTTTGTCCTTCCGAAACGGTTTCCGTGGTAAATCGTTTATCAAGCCACAGGAAAACAGCATTTTTCAAATTTAAATTTCCAAAACCACTTTCAAAATCTGGTCCAGGCGCACCTATATCATCCGCTGTATTGATCAAAATGGCTCGAACCAGATCTGAA
>DLXL01000266.1 GCA_003448025.1 Saprospirales bacterium
GGTTTATGGGGTTTATGGGTTTATTTGACGATGATTACTTTGGGGCCTTTATTTTCCAGATCAAGGCCTACAGGATCCAGGGCTTCATCAATCTGGCCTTGCATGCCTTTATACATGGTTTCGCTTTTGATGGAGGTATATTCCCATTTCAACTCCTTAATTTCTTTTTGCAGCATTTGAATCCTTCGAACGCCTCTTTCAGCATAATGTGCATTGGCGATATACAGAATGCCCAATCCACCCAGAAAGAGCAGGAACTGGAAGTTGCCAAAAACCAGATCTGTGGTGTGGCGACTTACATTGAGGGCATTGAGTAATTTGTTTGCCAAAGCGACTGATTGAATTGGTTTTTACTGATTCTTTTGAGCAACCCTTAGTTTTGAACTTCTGGCTCTGGGATTTTGGCTGGTTTCTTTTTGACTGGGCTCAATGGGCTTTTTGGTAATGAGTGTCCAGGGACGGGTGATGTTTCCGTAAAAATCCTGGTCAACCTCGCCCTGAATATTTCCGGTTTTCATAAAGTTTTTCACCATTCGATCTTCCAGGCTATGGAAAGTGATTATAGCTAACCGACCTCCGGGCGCAAGCATTTCCAGCGCATCCTTCATGAAATCTTCAAGCGCTCCCAGTTCGTCATTTACTTCCATCCGCAGTGCCTGAAACACTTGCGACAGGTAGCGCATCCGGTCGCCCATCAGGTTCTTGCTGCACAACTCTAACAGATCACCAGTGCTGCGAAAAGGCAGTTTTTCGCGTTCCTGAACTACCGCATGTGCCAGCGTTTTGGCATTCCGTACTTCTCCAAGTTCGCTGAAAATGCGCTGCAACTCCTCAGCATTCCGTGAATTCAGCAAATCCGCAGCTGTTTCGCCCTCCTGTCGGTTCATGCGCATATCGAGCGCCGCGTCAAAACGGTATGAGAATCCTCTTTCTGCCGTATCGAGCTGGTGGCTGCTCACTCCAAGGTCGGCCAGGATACCCTGCACGGTTCCAGGCCGAACACCTTCAGCACGCAACTGTCTTTTCAAATGCCTGAAATTGGATGGTATGAACAAGAAGCCAGGGCTGGCTAAAAACTCCTGCTGCTCCGTGTTTCGTTGTGCATCTTCATCCTGATCAAAGGCAAACAAGCGACCTTCCCCGCCCATTTTTTCCAATATCAATCTGGAGTGCCCACCGCCGCCAAAAGTTGCATCAACATAGACTCCTCCGGGCTTAACGCCCAGAAAATCAATGCTTTCGTGCAAGAGGACAGACTCGTGGTACACCATAGTTCAACCAAGTGCGACAGCGCTTTTCCACCATTCATTTCGTAGCCAGGAAATACCTGAACCTTGTAGAAACGACTTGTTTAAAGCTCTATCTCGTCATCGCCACCCATCACCGTGTTGGCCAAATCGGCAAACTCATTCGGATCAAAAGCAGCAGAGGAAGCATATTGCTCTGGCGACCAGATTTCAATCTTGCCACCCATGGCAAGCAATACAGCTTCTTTGGTGATACCCGCATAGTCCATCAAAGGCTTCTGCAACAGGATTCTGTCCGCGCTATCCGTAGTAAGAGGATATGCTCCGTAGTGAAAGGAGCGGACAAATGCGCGGTTCCGGTCATTGAAACTATTGAGACGGCTCAGCTTAGCAGCAATGCCATCCCAGACCGGTTTGGGGTAAAGTGTGAGACACTTCTCAAACCCCCGGTTTACTACAAACTCATAAGCCGCACCCTCGCCGTTGGACCCTGCTGTTAAAGCGGGCAACTGACGGAGCAGCGCAGTTGGCAGGCGCAGACGACCCTTTTCATCAAGAGCCACCGAGTATTCGCCGATGAGTTGCATGTTAGTAGTGGTGTGGGACCGTACTTCTGCTAAGTGTGAGCCGGGGCGTATGTGGGATAAACCACCATTTCACAGGGACAAAAGTAAATACTATTTCCATATTTTACCACAAATCTCCACTTTTTATCACTTTTTTGTAAAAATATATTTAATAATTTATTTAAAATATTGATTTTCAATTATTTAAAATATTAATTTTTTAAATTTTTACAAACTTGTTTTGACAAAAAAACTGAAATGCAACTCTATGAGTGACAAAACATGGTCAAAAAAATACATTCAAGAGGCCAATAACCCATTTTTTTCATCAAATATTTACAAATGAATAAAATGGTGGTAAAATGTGGAGATTCTTTCCCTCCAAAAGAAATCTGGTGGGAAATCGTGGGAACAACCTCACTGAAAATCACACTCTTTATGGAAATTCGATCCGGATATTACTCAAATGAGGTATTTTGTGGCCTTCTGGCAACTGGCGCCACACGCTTTTATGCTTTCATCCACTATGAGAAACACGATTACATTCTTGCTAATAATCCAATCACTTTCCCTTTATGGGCAAACACCTCACCCATGGGAATTAGGCATGGGTATTGGAACCGCCGCGTACCTGGGAGAAACCAACGACCTTCAATTAGGCTCTCCGGCGAAAGGCTTCCATCCTGAAATCAACCTGCAAGCCAGAAAAAATCTGAATAATTCATTGACGCTTCGTGCGCATGCCTTATTTACACGTATTTCCGGCAACGACCGCCATTACCGTACTCCCGCCTGGCGACAGGAGCGCGGCTTGTCTTTTACCAGTTCGCTCTTAAGTTTCTCTCTGATGGGGGAATTTTATCCTGCAGGCATATACAGCTATAAAAAAGGTAAATCCAGGAAACAACATACCAAACGCCGTGTATGCACCCCTTTTCTTGCAGCTGGACTCGGAGTAGATTTCACACGCCCCAAAGTTTATTGGAATGATCAACCTTCCAATGACTATCTGGATCCCCTGCTGGTATCTATTGATAAAGGGCGTAGTAATAAGCCAGATATCAGCATTCCTTTTGGGCTGGGCGCCCGTTTTAGCCTCAGCAAACGCTTTACACTTGGGATTGAAGGATTCATCGTTCCTACATTGGGCGATTATCTGGACGGAATCAGCGTTGCTGGCAATCCGGATGATAACGATTGGTATGTGTTCGCAGGCATAAGTGGGTGCTACGCCTTTGGCGAAAACAATAAAAAGAATAAAAAGTCGGAAACAGAAAAACCGGAAATAGCCATTAAACCGGCAGAACCCGATCGCGACAACGATGGCATTCCGGATATCTATGATCAGTGCCCGGATGGTGCAGGCACCCTGCAGCTATTTGGTTGCCCGGATTCAGACCGCGACGGCGTAGCCGACCGTGACGATCATTGCCCGGACATTCCCGGCCTTGTCAGCCTGAAAGGTTGCACGGATATGGATGAGGATGGTATTGCCGATAAGGACGATAACTGTCCGGACCAAAAAGGCACCCTGGAATACAGAGGCTGTCCACCGGTAGATCGGGATAAAGATGGCGTAGCTGATGCAGAAGACTTGTGTCCGGATATGCGCGGGGTGTTACGATTTAAGGGCTGTCCGGATTCCGATGCAGATGGCATTCCTGACAACAAAGACGCGTGTCCGGGCATAGCTGGCCCGGAACGTTTAAAAGGCTGCCCTGATTCTGATGCCGACGGCATTTCAGACAAAGAAGATGAATGTCCTACCCTTGCAGGTATCCCTGAAAAAAATGGATGTCCGGAGGCGCTTCCACCAGCGCCTGGTGTGCCTTTTAAAGCGGTATACTTTGGCTCCACACTGGAAGGATGGTACAACACCTCACTCGTCACACTTGACGAAGTAGTGGCTATTCTTCAGGCTGATCCTATGCTGGATGCCCGAATGGAAGGACACACAGACAATACCGGCCAGGAGCCCGCCAACGACCTGTTGGCGGAAAAACGGGCAAAACGATGCAGAGACTATCTGATTACCAAAGGCATCGATCCAAAAAGGCTGAGCTACCTTGGCCACGGTTCCCAAAAACCATTTGTCCCCAACGACACCCGGGAAAACAGGCAACTTAACCGTCGGGTGGAGATACATTTCCTGCGGAGTGGAAAAGCTGTAAAATGAATGCTCAGCACTTCACAATCTATGGATTTTGGAAAATTACCTAACGTTGATCAGGTTGATTTCAGCCTAGGAGCCGAGCCGGAAAGGAATAAGGCGGTACTGGAATGTGCCAGCCTGAATAGCCAAACCCCTTCCATATATGTTGGCCCAACAGGTTATAACATGAAAGAATGGATCGGGAAATGGTATCCGTTTGGCGGGCGCGAAAAGGACTTTTTAAGGTATTACGGACAGCAGTTTAACACGATTGAGTTTAATACCACCCACTACCGGATGCCAGATTCCTCTTCCGTAAACCGATGGATAAGTGAAGTGCCGGAGGATTTCAGGTATTGCCCCAAAATACCTCAGAGCATCAGTCATGCACGGGACCTGGGTCTTTCCACTCGGGAGCCGGATATTTTTTGCGAAGCAATCAGCGGATTAGGCTTGCGCTTAGGCCATTGTTTTATGCAACTCCCTCCTCATTTTGGCGCAAGGGAGTTGGCTGTATTAGATCGGTTTTTATCGAGGTTTGCCCACCTGATTCCTTTGGCAGTGGAAGTGAGGCACCCTGTATTTTTCCAACATGGTCCGGAAAGCAGATACTTATTTGACTTGCTGGAACAATACCAGACGGCTGCAGTCATAACAGATGTTGCCGGAAGAAGAGATGTTTGCCATATGCAACTCACGCAGAAAACCACCCTGATCAGGTTTGTTGGAAATGGACTTCATCCAAGCGATTATACCAGGGTAAAAGCTTGGTCAGACCGACTAAAGCGGTGGTTTGATATGGGACTTAAAGAAGCCTATTTCTTTGCTCATGAGCCTGACAATTTATTAGCTCCCGAGTTAAGCCGGTTCTGTGTGGATACTTTTAAGGAACATATACCTAACATCGCAATTCGCGGCCCTGAACCGGTCCCTGGTCAGCAAGGCAGCTTATTCTAGTATTGAATCCGACCTTTTTTAGAACTTTGCGTCCAAATTCTTCCATTATGATGCATAAGTACCTGATATTTTGTTTTGCATGGTTAACTTTCATATCCTGCAAAGAAACACCCTCTGCACCAGTTACACCAGGCGATCCCAACAACCCACCCAAATACTCGAAATCCGATTTGAAAAAACTCCGTTGGATTAAAGGCAACTGGAAAACAGATCTTGACGGCCCCGGATTTTACCAGAACTACACCTTTACTTCTGATACCAGTTTGAATATCCTGTCCTATCAGTTCAATGGCACAGACACATCAGCCAATGCCACAAGTATAGTTTATTGGTCAAACAACCATATTTATCTGGGTCCCAATAAAGAATGGGTAGCTGTGTTGCTCACAGACAATGAACTCCTATTAAGCCCCACCCGACTAGGATGGCATACCATCCATTGGACTGTAAATAAAGAAAAGGAAACCTGGACTGCAGTACACAAACGTCCGGATTTCACCAGAACAATCAAAATGAAACGCCATATACCACTCAGCGAAATGCTTAAAAAGTAATCCTGCTCCCAGAGGTGAACCATGGATAATGGAACCACAAAGGCACGGAGGGCACAAACGTTTTTTTTAAAACCACAAAAGGCACAGAGGGCACAAAGGGAATAAACTTAAAATATCCTTTGTGCACTTTGTGCCTTTTGTGGTTCAAAAAGATCTCCGTGCCTTTTGTGGTTCAA
>DLXL01000018.1:0-1947 GCA_003448025.1 Saprospirales bacterium
CTAAGGCACTAAGGGCACTGAGAATATTACACCTTAGTGCCCTTAGTGTCTTAGTGGTAAAACCCACCCGTATACCAACCAAAACACCAACTCACTAAAACTCCGAAACACTAAAACACCAATCATCGGCAAAAGTATTTGTTCAAAACGTACTTTCGCGCTTTGAATCTGTATTTTAATCAGGAAAAAATCTTGCAAGACACATACCGACATAAGGGGCAGCGAAAACGCATGGTGGATGCACTCCGGCAGCGGGGTATTCATGACGAAGCAGTGCTGGCAGCTATGGCTGCTGTACCCAGGCATTTTTTTCTGGAAAAGGCTTTTGAAGAACACGCCTACGAAGACAAGCCTTTCCCCATCGGCTGTGAGCAAACCATTTCACAGCCGTTTACGGTGGCTTATCAAACGGTGTTGCTCAACATCAAAAACGGCGACCAGGTGCTGGAAATTGGCACCGGCTCCGGGTATCAGGCGGCTATTTTGGCTGTGTTGGGCGCCAAAGTATTTACAGTGGAGCGGCAGGAAGCCCTGTACCTTCAGACCAAAAAACTGCTCGAAACCCTGGGCTTCAAAACCGTGAAATGTTTTTTTCGCGACGGCTCCAAAGGCCTTCCGGAAAAAGCCCCGTTCGACAAGATCATTGTCACCGCCGGCGCCCCGGTAGTACCCGAACCCCTGAAAGAACAACTGGCTATTGGCGGCATCCTGGTGATCCCCGTAGGCGAATCGGTGCAAAAGATGCTGCGCATCAAACGTATTTCAGCTACGGAGTACCAGGAAGAGCGCCTGCACGATTTCAGGTTTGTGCCTTTTTTGGAGGGGGTGGAAAGGAAGTAACTACCCCTCCGGAAACCTAAACAAACAAATCCCCACCAGCCCGGGCCACCAATACACCCCCATATACAGGAGAGTATCAAACAAATCCCTGTTAAACATGATCGCGTTATAAGCTATGGCCAAACACAGCACTGCAAGTAGCACCACTGCACGTTTTTGCCACAAGGGCCAGGGTTTTGCTATCACCTGCGCAACGAGCCACACCAGCAGGAACAGGAATGGCCAGCTCCAGATCAAATTCCACTGTACAACCTGCCAGTAGTACAAGCGGCCGCCGTACAGGGAGCTCCAGAAATTTTCACTGCTCATCGGTATGATCAGATAAATCAGGGTGATGCTAAGCAAGAGTCCTGTGAGCCACACCTTGAGGGCAAAATACCAGATGGAGCGGTTGCGCATATCAGGAGACTTTGAAAGGGAGTCTATTTTAGGTTTGGCCTTAGTTATACAACAGTTTTGCCAAAAAATCGCTCCGCCGTAGCTGTTGGCGGGGACGCCAACATAGGAAAGGAATACGTTACCCCCTAATACGACGTGAGATGTCATGCCGAGTACTCGGCACCTACACAAGCCCGGCCAAACACGATGCTTTTGACCAGGGATAAACACGAAATCTGGCTTGTGTAGGTCCCGATTCTCGGGATGACAACTCACGTTTTTTACAGGTTAACATCACAGCAAAGGCGGCAACCGTGTTTTTAAAAAGCCCAATTTATTTTCCGGTATTCATTTTCAACAAATGTTCCAGCGCATCCAGGTGCTCCTTAAAAGCCGCTTTACCTTTTTCGGTTGCGGCATAGGTGGTTTGCGGACGCCTTCCCACAAACTGCTTGCGGTATTCCACGTACTCGGCGGCCTCCAGGGGTTTCAAATGACTGGCCAGGTTGCCATCCGTGAGGTTGAGCAATTCCTTCAGCGTATTGTAATCCACCCAATCGTTCACCGACAGCACAGACATAATGCCCAGCCGGTTGCGGTGGTCAAAAACTGGATTCAGATGTGTGATGATGTCTTTCATGGACGGATTGTGGACGATGGAACGATGGACGATGAACGATGGACGATGGTTAAAACAAGTGCCCGGTGCAACGCCCGTCGTGCCATCGT
>DLXL01000018.1:2215-2986 GCA_003448025.1 Saprospirales bacterium
AGGCCGAGGGCTATTTCCAGCAGGCCGAGGGATCCTACATCGCGCAGGGTGTATTTACTTCCATTAAAAAGTGCCAGTCCGTAAAAAACCAGCGTGGCCGGAGCCAAAAGTCCTACTAATCCCCAATACAACAAAGCCAGGCAGAAGATACCGCCGACCATCAGGGGCAGCGCCAGGGCCCAGAGGAGTCGGCGGGAGCTGGCGTCCCACACCCGTTCGCCGCGCTGGCGGGCCTTGCGGGCGGTAAAGAACCAACCGCCGGCCAGGACCGTGATCAACACCGTCAGGGCGGTAGAAACCAGTGCCACTTCAAACCCGTGACGGGAGGCCTTTTCCGATTTTTCCACCAATACATCGGCGTATTGGTTAAGGTATTCGGCTTCTGTAACCATACGGTGATAGGCGGCGCCAATCAGGGCACACAGGCCAGCCCAAACGCCAGACAGTCCGCTGAGACTCAAAAAACGGGTACTGCGCTCCATCAGCGAGCGCATTTCGGCCAGGTGTTCCAGGTGTTGTTCGGCGTTACTCATAAGCAAATTACTTTGAGTTGCAAAGCTAAGAATTCTTTTTTAAAGTAGCGGAGGTAAGATGTATTAATTTTGTGCGGGGATTTACCACTAAGACACTTAGGGCACTAAGAATACTACACCTCAGTGTCCTTAGCGCCTTAGTGGTAAAAAAGATCTGAGGTTTACCACTAAGACACTTAGGGCACTAAGAATACTATACCTCAGTGTCCTTAGTGCCTTAGTGGTAAAAAAGATCTGA
>DLXL01000018.1:3349-4528 GCA_003448025.1 Saprospirales bacterium
TCTGAGGTTTACCACTAAGACACTAAGGGCACTAAGGTGTAATATTCTCAGTGCCCTTAGTGCCTTAGTGGTAAAAAAACCTACATAACTACACTCCATGTCTGACACAAACCTTATTTACGGCCATCACCCTGTTACTGAAGCTATTCGCGCCGGGAAGGCCGTGGAGAAGGTGTACTTTCAGCAAGGTGAACGCGGGGAAGTGGAAAAAGAAATCCGCCACCTGACTAAAGAATACGGTATTCCGCTGCAGGTAGTGCCCAAGGAAAAACTGAATAAAATGGTGCGCGGGCAGCATCAGGGTGTGGTGGCGTATCTGTCGCTGGTAAGCTACCAGAACCTGGAAGACATCCTGCCGTTTGTGTTTGAGCAGGGCGAGATTCCGCTTTTGGTGATGCTGGATGGGGTTACCGACGTACGCAATTTCGGGGCTATTGTGCGCTCGGCGGAATGTGCGGGGGCGCATGCAGTGATAGTACCGCAATCCGGCTCGGCGCTGGCCAATGAAGAAGCCATGAAAGCTTCTGCAGGCGCCCTGGCGCGTATGCGCGTGTGCCGGGTGCGAAGTTTGTTCAGCACCCTCGAATGGCTGCAGGAATGTGGCGTTCAGGTAGTGGCTACGGCGCTCACCGGCAAAAGCGTTCCGCTGTTTGAGGCAGATTTAAGCGGCCCTACCGCCATCCTCATGGGTTCGGAGGGCGAAGGCGTACACCCCAAATTGCTCAAAATGTCTGACGCGGTGGTGAAAATCCCGCAGGCCACTGATTTTGATTCCTATAATGTGAGCGTTGCTGCAGGAATTGTACTGTATGAAGCCTTGCGGCAGCGACACAACATTGCATAAAACATTGCGTTTACGCTTTTTTTAATCCATGCTTCATCTATTTTTCACCTATTTCATTTCATTTTAACCTTTTTCTCATCATGAAACAATTTCTTTTGCTCACTGCTCTGGTCTTTTTGGGACTGACTGTAGGTTGTAAAAAAGACGAAAACAAGGAAGCTACTCCGCAGGAGCTTATCATCGGAAAATGGAAGGCTACCACAGCGGTAATTGGCGGTACGAATGTATTGATCCCCACCAGCACCTCTAAAACAGAACTCGAAATTGAGTTCCGGTCTGACAAAACCCTTGCGTTTAACTGGACAAACACCATTCTTACCACAAACCCGCCAACC
>DLXL01000018.1:4677-6043 GCA_003448025.1 Saprospirales bacterium
TTACCACAAACCCGCCAACCGTAACCAAATCTACCTTAAACGGGACTTATTCCTGGAATGGCGACATACTTACGATCACAGCCGTAAATGGCAGCGACACTCGTACGGTTACTGGTCCGGTAGTGATTTCTGAAACCAATATGGTGTTTACCCCTACCAGTGGCGATACCGCTACTTTTGTATCCTTGCTGGAGGCTGAGAAGCTGTAGTTTATTTTTACCGCAGAGACACAGAGGCGCGGAGAAACAAATCTCCGCGCCTCTTGTCTTTCTTTCCCTTGTTGGAGTTCCCGCCAATAAGAAGCCGTGGAATGAGTGCTTTGTCCAGGGAAAGGAGTGAACCTTGCGTGGGTCTTACTACCCCGCAGTTACATACTCCAACGAGTGGTTACAAAATGACAGATGTGTTTCTTGCGAGGAACCTACTGCTACAATAGCATCTCAAAGCGCCCCTTAAAGCAATGGTCTTTCCTGCGATCCTTCAGATTGGGCAGGTTTATCTGATTCAGTAGTATCGGTATTTTCATCGGCAGCCAATGGCTGCTCCTGATTTTCTTCAGCGGGTTGTTCCGTTTCCTTTTCGTCAATCCGGTCAATTTCGGCTAAAATGGCGGCCTGAGGATCTGGTTTTTCATCCACAAAACCGTCTTTGAAAAAACGGCGCTGGAACAGCAAAATGCTCAATACCCCGGTGGTAATGGCAGCATCGGCCACATTGAAAATCGGGCTGAAAAACAGCCAGGTATCTCCGCCCAGCCACTCCGGCATTTCAATGTATTTGATGGGGAAATAAAGCATATCCACCACTTTACCGTGCATAAAACCGCCCATGGGCAGTTCGTTGGTCATGCCATATCCGGTTCCCCATGGCACCAGTTGTGCAATATGGTGCGTGGAATCAGAGAAAATCATGGCATAGATGGCGCTATCGATGATATTACCCAATGCTCCGGCGGTAATCAGACCGATGCTGATCACAAAACCGGTGGGCGCATTGGCCGCCAGCAGCAGTCGGGTATACCAGATCAATCCGGCCACCATGAGGATACGAAACAAGCTAAGCAATAATTTTCCGTATTCCCAGCCGAAAGTAATACCGAACGCCATGCCTTCATTTTCCACAAAGTGCAGGCGCGCCCAGTTCTGACCAAAAATCAGCAGGTCTTCATTGTACTCAAAATGGGTCTTGATATAAAACTTAGAAGCCTGGTCAATAATGAGCACTACCAAAACGACGAGTGCTGCCAAATATCCTTTTTTCAAGGTTGTGGGTTGTTTTTGCGTGAAAAAGTGGGCAAAGAAACGGAGGTTTTGGGAAATGGTGGGAAAGAAAGGTTGTTGGGGGGCATTTATGGGTCATTTGGGTG
>DLXL01000625.1 GCA_003448025.1 Saprospirales bacterium
CGTTATCATTTGAACGCAAATAGGCTCGGGCGTAAGGATTAACCCCCATGCCAATCGTCGCCCCCCCGATGCGAACCGTATCTCCTTCCAGCCCGATATTTCCTGCTTTATCTTTGTTCAAAGGGAGCCCTTTACTTCCGAGCACCTCTCTTTTTTTATTCAGAAAATACACCTTCAAATCGCGGATATCAGGGGCAAGATTATCCATTACCTGTATGCCACAAAGCAGAGGATTTACCGCTTTGCCGGAAGGACTACGAATTTCAAAGTGTAAATGAGGTCCTTGAGAGCCGCCTGTATTTCCCAAGTATCCAATTTGCTGACCTTTTTTCACCGGGAACATGGTAACGGGCGGCGTAAGTTCTACTTCAAATCTTTCACGCTCGTATTGTTGCGACTTCACAAACTTTTGAATATCAGAGGAGAAGCGGTCAAGGTGTGCATAAAGCGTTGTGTAGCCATTGGGATGCTTGAGGTATAAAACATTCCCATAACCACTGGCTTGGACTTTAATCGTTTCTATATATCCGTCTGCCGCAGCCAGAATAGGATTGCCAGTTACCCCATCAATATCCAGTCCGGCATGGAAATGATTCGGTCTTAGTTCTCCGCAAGTACCCGTTAACATGACCGGCCCAACCACAGGGGCGGCAAAAAAATCAGTTGGATGTGTACCACCCACCCTTTCCTTTAGCAGACCAATACCGGCAGCCTGTTTTCCGGGCTCATGCCCCCAAACGATCCAAACAGCAATTGCAGAACCTAAAAGGAATGGCAGAATAGATTTCACGAGTATGCAAACGGTAAGTGGATTGGGTTATTACTTTTTCAGCACCCGGATTTCCGGTCAGTTTGCCGAATGTCCACCGGGTTTAGGCCAACTGAACATTTTGGAGGTCATAATTGGCACAAAAAAGAACCCAGCTGTAATCAAACTCACGATCAGATCGGCAGTTTCACTTTCCAAAGCCTTTGACCATGCATGTTCCGGGAAAAGATGACAAACGAAAGAAAAACTGAGTTTAAATCCAAGGACACCAATGACTGCAAAGGCACTTGTTTCCAGAAAAGGATATTTTTCAAGCAGTTTTACAAACCATTGAGCCACAAAACGCATGGCTAAAATACCGATAAATACACCGGTACAGATCAGAAAAATATTGTCTGTGAAGGCAACTGCGGCAAAAACATTATCCAGCGAAAAAGCCAGGTCAACAATTTCTACCGCAATAACAGTTGCCCAAAACGGACCAACCAGCCCCCGGGTTAATTTATAATACCAGGTAGTTTCCTTATTCAGGGTATCATCATCTGTTTGCGGCGTAGCTTTCCTTCGGAAATAATCAATAGTCAGGTAAATCAGATACAGACCACCCAGAGGCTTTAGCCACCATATCTTAATCAGCCATGATGCAAAAACCAGACATATGCCTCTGAATACGTACGCACCAATAATGCCATATCGAAGAGCCAAACTCCGTTTTTCCGGAGGAAGATCCATAACCATGGTAGCTATTACCGCCGCATTATCCACAGAAAGAAGGCTCTCAATAATGACCAGATTAAGAATAATAATGAGCGAGCTTTCCCAGTCACTCCCAAAAATTTGCTGCAAAAATTCCGTCATCGGATTACTTAGTCGTTGAAGATGTTGTCAGAACAACCTGTTGGAAAATTAGTTGCCGGCCTCTTGAAGCAATGAATCAGAATCTTTCACCAGCGTTTCCAACTCTCTTAAAAGAGCTTCTTTTCTTTTTAATTGATCGGCAAGTTTAGCGGCACGCTCCTTTTCTACTAAAGGATCCTTCTTTTTTAATGCGGGTGATGCATTTTGAAGATCATTCGCTTCAATTTCATGGAGTTCATTTTCCAGCTCTGCCTTCCTGCTTTCCAGTTCATCCAAACGTTTGATGACTTTTTCGTCAATATGCCTGGCTTGAGCACGAACGGCCTTATACGCTTCACCCAGTTTGTTTAATGCGGCATCATATTTTCCCGCATCAAATTTATCCTTTTCTGTTTTTAGTATTTGACCAACGGAAACTACAACACCTCTAAGTTGTCCAAATACCTTTTTAGAATTTTCCTGTTCCTCATTGGTGCCAAAGAAGTAATTGTAAGCCAAAATACCGGCAACCAGAAGTAAGGCAATCTTGATCAGAGAACGGAACATAGTATGCGAATAAGTGAATGAATGGGATTCTGTTGCGAACAAAAGTAGTAAATATCTTATTCATTCCTTCAGTTCCCCTTCAAACAAAGAGAGTCGGGCTGTTATCAGTCCGACTCTCTTGATATTTCATGTAGAGCAGAGGATTGGTTACCAGAATCTGAATCTGTTATCCTCAACATTATATTGACGCTGAAGCGACTTCATCAAACTAGTGCGCAAGGCACCTGCTGCCTGAGAGGACATTTGACGACGGAACATAGAAAGATCTGCAGGTACTGTTTGCTGCGCTACATCCGTTAATGGTTGCGCGTAAACTACGCCCATAACCGCAATAACCGGCTTGGCAACCTTTCCTGTTTCCGTGGCGAAGACCGTTCCAAAAACACGAGGCTCATTGTTGGTCATCAGGAAATTAACGCCCTTAAGGGTATCCACTCTGCTTTGCCATTGGTTTGCAATAGCTGTGAGATCGTTTGGATTTTGTGTTTTACTTTTGATAACAGCAGCCTTTTTCAGTGCTTTCACATGCGCTTCGGCCTCTGTAAGTGCTTTGAGCGTCTCAACGGTTGGCTTACCTTTAGGTAAAACACTTTTTAGTGCCGGCACAACATATTTTGCATCAAAATAGCCACCTTTCGGATCGCTGAAAGCGAATACTTCCTTACTGATGCTACCTGTTTTTGTGTTTTCATCAAAAGCCCAACGTACTACTTCACGCACATCATCACCTGAACCAAGAGAGCCAATATTAAAATCGTTTTGTTTCAGATTTTGAGAAGCATAAAACTGTGCACGATTTTGGTTAGCGAGGGTTTCCAGGTCGGAAATGCTTTTGGCTTGCTGAACCAGCGCTACAGCCCGATCCTTAACAGCTTGCTGAGTAGCTTTACTTGGCTCGAGACGACGACCCAATACAGCAACCTTTGCAGATTGATCACCTGTTTCGAATTTTTTGCCCATAATTTCAACAATGTGCCATCCGAATTGGGTTGAAATCTTGTACAACTTCCCCTGTTCTCCTGTTACAAAGCACAGATCGTTGAATTCTTTCACCATGGAGCCATTGCTGAACCATCCCAGATCACCACCATTTCGTCCGGAAGCCGGATCCTGGCTCAATTTCATAGCCAGTGAATCAAAACGTTGTTTGCCGGATTTGATAAGTGCCATGATACTATCCGCACGGCCACTGTTCTCAGGAGTTGCCTCACGGATAAGAATATGACGTGCTTTTACAGAATCAGGGAGGGACTTGCGATCAATAATTTTCATAATGCGGTATTCCCCGTCATCAAATACAGGACCAACAATCGAACCAATAGGCCTACTCATAGCTGAGTCTGCAAATACTGCTGGGAATTGCTTTTTAGGCACATACAAACCACTGAATGCACCACCATTGGCAAGAACGTAGGTGGAGTCATTCTTTGCGGATCGAAGTCCATCAACCAATTTCCTTACAGATTCAAATGCTGCCATAGAATCCTGCTTGGTTGCAATGACAGGGAAAGTAACAAAAGAAATATTGCGTGATTCCTCTTCTTGAGTATAAAGCTTAGGATTTTCTTTGATGAAATCCTTGTAATCACTGTCTTCTACCTTAATTTCCTCGTCTTTGATGGAACTGTAGGGAATATTAACCGCAGCGAAGTTGCGACGGTTGTTGTTTTCCAGAAACACTGCCTCAGCTTGCCATTTAGGAGTATACATACCCTTGCTCACTGCGGTAATCAATTTTTCCTGAAGACGGGTCTTTATAACTTCTTTTTCCTGAACAGACCAGTAAGCGCGGCCACGTGGATCGCTGAACTGACCTTGTTCAATGGCATTTTTAATGCCGGAAAGTTGTGCACGATCAGGTTGACCAGCTTCCTTTTTAAAACGCTCCAGAATAATTGGGCTAAGGTTCATGCCAAATTGCAGATCCAGCAACTCTTCTTTGCCGACGCCAAGACCCAGCGGTTCAACCTCCTGATCAACAATAGCCTTTTCCAGGAAATAAGTCCAGGCCTGGCTGCGAATCTGATAGGCATTACTACGCTGCTGCTCAGAATAAACCAGCTTTTCATAGGTGTCGAATTCTCCTCGCTTGATCTCAACCTCACCCACCATTCCTAAAGTGTTAACATCAGCCGCAGAATAGCGCTGACTGTTGGACATCACGTCCATTAAAATAAAGCCTCCTAAGGCCAGAGCCATTGCCACAATGAGTATCCACCCATTTTTACGAATAGTCCCGATTAAAGCCATATTCCTTTAATTGTTTGAAAATCAAAAATTTATACCCGAAAGCATTGGGATTTTAAAAAAGTGGCCGCAAAGGTAACAAGTTCAGTATCGAAAAAGGAAATTTGTTTGAAGGAATTAAAATCAAACTCCTTTTAAGGAAAAACCCGACGACCACTTAAAACGGACGCCGGGTTTTGATTCGCTCTGCGGTGAGAGGGATTTTAGAAGCGACGACGCACTGCACTTCGGGTAGATAAAAACTCGGTGAGTGCAATCAATCCGTTTCCAAGGGTGAACAAACCCAACGTTACGCCAATGATTAACATGATTAAAAATTAAAAGAGATTAGTGTTTGTGATAATCAGCGACAGTTCTTGCATCAGAACTATCCCTTCAGGGGTATGCCAAGAATAATGCCAAAATTGATGAACGCTTGTCAGGTATCTACGTCGGTCAGCATTAAATTTCAGTTGCTTAAACAATGTCTGCAACGTTTCAAAAAAAACACCGTCCATTAGGAAGCAACGAAAACAAAAACAAAATCCATCGGCATGAAGCGTTCTTTTCTGGCTGTCTGCTGCTGCATTCAGGTAGTTATTGCAGTGGCTCAGTCTCAACTTGCCCCCAAGAAGACCCTTGAAGCGCTCCGAATACAAGAAAAAATCCACCTGGATGCTCAACTTGACGAGCCAGCCTGGAAAAATGCCTCCACTGCAACTGATTTTGTTTACCAATGGCCAACGCCAGGCAAAACTGCTTCTCAACGCACTATTGTAAAGGTTTTGTACGACGATGCCACTTTGTATGTTGGCGTTCAGTGCTTTGACACTCACCCGGATTCTGTCTTCCATAGATTGTCCAAACGTGATGAACTGGAAAATACTGACTGGTTTGCAGTCATTCTGGATACTTACAGGGATGGTCAGAATGCTTTGCAGTTTGGGGTAACCCCCGACAATGTTCAGTTTGACTCCAAATTTTCCATAGCCAATGCCAATGCCAACAACGGCAATAATGATGGGGAAGATCCCGCCTGGGATGCCGTATGGCAATCCTCGGCAAGAATAACCCCGGAAGGCTGGACGGCTGAACTTAAAATTCCGTTTGCCGCCATTCGCTTCCCCAAAAAAAGCAAACAGGAATGGGGTATGAATTTTTACCGTTCCGTACGCAGAAGCGGTGAGACCGATTGCTGGAATGAAGTCAAGGCAGATATATCTGGCTCTCTCAACCAAATGGGCATCCTGCAAGGTATTCAGGATATCAAAGCTCCACTGCGTTTGAGCGCAACCCCCTTTATCGCAGCATACGCCAACAACTCCTACAATCAACCTCAAACCTCGCTGAACGGATGGACACACCCCTGGACGATTGGCATGGACCTAAAATACGGCATTAATGAGGCATTTACGCTGGATGCTACCGTAATACCAGATTTCGGGCAGGTCAGATCAGATCAAAACGTGTTAAACCTTTCCCCGTTTGAAGTCAGATTTAATGAAAACCGGCCATTTTTTACGGAAGGAACGGAGCTTTTTAATAAAGGTGGTCTGTTCTATTCCAGGAGGGTTGGGGCCAATGCTCCCCTGATCAATGCAACCAAGATATCAGGACGCACTAAAAATGGGCTGGGGATAGGTGTTTTTAATGCGGTGGAGGATGCCGCATTTCAAACATTCACGCAGGAAGGGATTGAAATAACCCGGCAGGTTTCCTCATTAACCAATAAAAGCATTGTGGTGCTGGATCAAAACCTGCGCAATAACTCATCCGTCACATTACTAAACACCAATGTGATGAGGTCAGGATCGGCAACGGATGCCAACGTTACCGGGTTGATGTTTAATCTGAAAAACAAGGCTCAATCCTATGGTTTGAATGGTAAAACTGTAATGAGTCACAGAATCGGACAGGGGCAACCAGAAACTGGTTACAATGTTTCGCTGAGTGCCTCCAAAACCAGTGGTAATTTCCTGTGGGGAAGCGATTTTAACCTGGAGACAGATCAGTATAACCCTAATGATCTTGGTTTACTCTTCAGTCCAAATGAGGTTAGCCATGTTGCCTGGATTAATTACAACTATTACAAGCCCTGGTGGAAACTGAACAATTTTTGGTCGAGCATGTGGATGTACAACGAATCCTTGTACAAACCCTGGGCTGCCTGGGGGATAACGCAGTTTGGATTTAACGTTGGAGGAAACACCCGAAAATTTCAAAATTTTGGCCTGAACATGAATATTTCTCCCTGGGGCATGCATGATTACTTCGAGCCACGCCAGCAGGATTATGACACCTATTATGATGTGCCGGAAAGTGGCAACCTTTATCTGTGGTATAACAGCGATAATCGTAAACCATTCACCTACTTTTTTGAAGGCGGTGGACGGCGATTCCTGGAAACCGGTCGCTATAACCTGTCCATGTATGCCGGTATACGCTGGCGGGCGAATGGGAAACTAAGTCTGGGTATAGGTGTTGGACGAGAACACCTGAATAACAATGTTGGAGGATTATGGAAATGGGAAATCCATGACAAAGCCCTGGGCGCAGACCAATTGCCTGAAATTGCGGTGGTTATGGGGCGCAGGAATATTCGTGGATTCAACAATAACCTGAATGTTTCCTACTCCTTTAACAACAAAATGAATCTCACCCTCTTTGCCCGGCATTATTGGCAAAAGGCTACCTATAGTCAATTCTATGGATTAGGAGCGGATGGCAGCCTGGTGTCTAGTCCATACACAGGAGTGAGTCAGGCTGGCGAATCTGTAAACGATATTGCAGCCAACTTTTTCAACATCGATTTGATCTACACCTGGCGCTTTGCCCCTGGCTCTGACCTCTTGCTGGTGTATAAAAATGGGATCGGGCATTTTGACTCCGGTTTTGCGGCAAACCGCACCTATTGGGATAACGCAGGTAGACTAAATGACTTTGAAGGCTCCAATAACTTTTCTGTAAAGCTGCTTTATTTCCTGGACTACGAGCAGCTTAAGCGGAAGTTTTAAAATATAGAAAGTTTGATTTGGTTAGTGGCCTCGGTAAAAGCGCCGGGGCTTTTTTGTTTGGGCGACTGGTGTTTGGGTGTTTTGGTGTTTTGGTGTTTGAGTGTTTTGG
>DLXL01000645.1:0-295 GCA_003448025.1 Saprospirales bacterium
TATTCCCCTAAATTACCATATACAACACCCCAATTTCATCCTAACTACTCATAAATGACCCCTAATGACTCCCAAATTACCCCTAATGACCCTTAAAAGTCCCCTAAATACCCCCTCATCACTCAAACATATCCCGCACCCGATCAAAAAATCCTTTTTCCTCTTTACCGGGGTTCGGCTGCAGGTTCGGCATATCTCGCAGCTTTTCCAGCATGCGGCGTTCTTCGTCGTTCAATTTTTTGGGTGTCCAGACATTTACGTGCACCAGTTGGTCGCCCCGTCCGTAGCTTTGGAG
>DLXL01000645.1:397-3217 GCA_003448025.1 Saprospirales bacterium
GTCCGTAGCTTTGGAGAGCCGGTAAGCCCTTGTCTTTCAGTCGGAATACTTTCCCGGCTTGTGTGCCAGCCGGGATGGTGATACGCGCTTTGCCATCGAGGGTAGGTACGTCTACTTTGGCGCCCAGGGCGGCATCAGCGAAGTTGAGGTAGAGCTCATACACGATGTTGTTGCCTTCGCGGGTCAGCTCGTCGTGTGGTGTTTCTTCAATGGCAATGAGCAGATCGCCTGCCGGACCGCCTTTTGCGCCGGCATTGCCCCTGCCGTTCACGCTGAGCTGGATGCCCTCGTTTACGCCTGCCGGGATATCCACATCAATGGTTTCTTCACCAAATACCCGTCCATCGCCCTTACATACAGTGCAGGGTGATTTGATGGTTTGTCCGGCGCCATTACAGGTAGGACAGGTTACGGCGGTTTGCATCATGCCGAATGGCGTTTGGCGTACCTGATTAACGACCCCGGCTCCCCGGCAGGTACCGCAGGTGTCAACACTGCTGGCATCTCGGGCGCCGCTGCCGTTACAGGTGTTGCAGGCTACCTGTTTGCGCACCTTGATTTTCTTGTTTACGCCGGTGGCGATCTCTTCAAGCGTCATTTTCACCTTGATGCGCAGGTTGCTGCCGCGCTCTCCGCGGGCACGTCCACCGCGCGCGCCACCACCCCTGCGACCGCCGCCTCCGAAGAACTCTCCAAAAATATCATCGGTATCAAAGCCAAAACGGCGCAGGATTTCGTCCATATCCATGCCCTGGAAGTTGCCTCCCGGGCCGCCACCCATTCCTTCCATACCGGCATGACCATAGCGGTCGTACCGAGCCTTTTTGTCGGTATCGCTCAAAACATCGTAGGCTTCTGCTGCTTCCTTGAATTTATCCTCTGCAGCTTTATCCCCGGGATTGCGATCCGGGTGATGCTCCAACGCTTTTTTGCGATAGGCTTTTTTTATGTCGTCAGCGCCCGCGTTTTTCGGAACACCGAGCACTTCGTAATAATCGCGTTTTGCCATGGTAAAGAAATTATAATTTGGCTTTCATCAAACCTCGAACATTTTCCCGGAATATCATTCCGGGATACATCAAACCCTTCAAACTCATCAAACCCATCAAACCCCTTATTTCCCTACCACCACTTTTGCATGCCGTATGATCTTGCCACCCAGGGTATAACCCTGTTCCAGGATATCCACAATTTTTCCTTTGGCTTCTTCCGAAGGCGCCGGAATTTCAGCTACCGCTTCATGCTGATCTGCGTCGAACTCATCGCCGGCTTTAGCTTCCAATGAACTCAAGCCTTTACTTTTGAGCGTATGAGCGAATTTGTGATGGATGAGGGCCGTCCCTTCCGACAGCGCATTGTTTTTGGCAGCCCTGTCAAAATCGTCCAAAATTGGCAACAAGGCTGTCATGATGTCGCGACCGGCCATACTCATCAGTTCCAGTCTTTCCCGGGCTGCATTCCGCTTGAGGGTTTCGTAGTCTGAAAAAAGATAGAGGTATTTGTTGCGGCTCTCCTCTAATTGTTTTTGCAATTCAGCCAGTGCGCCACTATCCGAAGTATTTTCTGTTTTTTGACTATCTTGTTGATTTTCAGTAGTTTCAATAGTTGAATCCTGAGCTTCCTGCTCAGTTTGTTCCGTTGCTTTTTCCTGCATGTCTAATATTTTTTTAAACGGATTTTTCATTGCTTCTGGCATTGATAAGTCACTGAAAGTGTAAGAACCTTCAGTGCACATGCACGAATATTGTCAACTTTCGTGCCTTACATATTCAAGTGCCAGATTGACAGTTATCTACGTTTTGTGCGGCTTTTCGTCCAGGTGTTCAGTTAACCGTTGCACCAGTTTAAAATGGCTGAAAAAATTTCTGGCTATTACGCGCAATACGGTATAAACCGGAATGCCAATGACCATTCCAACCACGCCGCCCAATTTAGCAGCCGCAAGGGTTACAATGAAAATCTCCAGTGGGTGCGCCTGAACGCTTTTTGACATGATCAGGGGGCCAACAAAATTATTGTCAATCGCCTGAACTGCCACAAAGGCAATTGCTACCTTGGCCAGCATAGGCAGTATAATCGAAAAGTCGGCGCTTAAATTGGAGGAAAGTGTGATGAATCCACCGAATATCATCCCCAGGATGGGCCCTAAATAAGGAATAACATTGAATACGCCACCGAATGATCCAATGAGCAGCGCATTGTCAACCCCGAGTATCCACAGAATGATAGTGGTTAACAAGGCGAAAACGACAACCTGGATTAGTAAGCCCTGAATATAGCGGGTGAGTACCTGGCTGGATTCATTCACAGCCGTTTGTACTTTTTGCTCCTGCTTATCCGGTACAACGGCATGGATGATATCTGTGAACAGGCGGTTGTCTTGCAAAAAGAAAAATAGAATGAATGTTACGGAAGCAAAAGTTACCAGGATGTTACCAGCCACCCCTACAAATTGACCTACAAAATCGCCAACCAGGGTAGGTTTAAAGGCGCCACTCAACAATTCCTGGATTCTGGTGGCCAATGATTCTTCTGCAGACAAGAAACCCATTTGATGCATTTGGGCATCCAAATGGTAGAACATCGGCCGAAGTTTTTCTCCCAAAGCCTGATAGTCCACAGTACTCAGGTTGCGTGCCTGGGCAACAATAGTGGGTATAAAAATCATCAAAACCCCGGCTATCAACCCGTAAAAAGTGCAAATGGTTAAAATAGCGGCAGTGGTTGGCCCCATCCGATATTTGCCCAATTTAAGCCGTGTTCTGAAAAAAACGACTATGGGCCTGCCTAACATAGAAAATACCCCTGCGATCAGGATGT
>DLXL01000536.1:0-219 GCA_003448025.1 Saprospirales bacterium
AAAAATCCGCGTTCTCCGCGTTCCCTGCGTTCAAGCAGCGTTTTGAAAAGTTAAAACCTCTTGGTAGTCAAAGGATTTAACATTAAGGGGAAAATAGGGTGAAAAGAATGGTCGTTTTGAGGAAGCTTGTTAAAATTTTTCTTTGCAGTATAAGAAAGTTTGGGAAAAACCTACCTTCGCCCACTCTACCTGAATTAATACGGCTTTTGCCACACTTCT
>DLXL01000536.1:343-2249 GCA_003448025.1 Saprospirales bacterium
TTTTGCCACACTTCTTATTCGTCGTTTTTCAACCAAAACCACAGGTCTGTCTTGATTATGAAAAGAACTACTCTACACTTTTTATCGCTGTGCTTCGTGATGTTCGCGGCAGTGGCCCAGGCCCAGGACATCCATTTTTCACAGTTTTATCAAAGCCCATTGAACTTGAACCCGGCTATGACGGGTGTAATGAATTGCAACCACCGCTTTGTGGCTAACTACCGCAACCAGTGGGCCTCCATTCTTAAAAACCGGGCTTACAACACCTACTCTGCTTCTTACGATCAGAAGCTTCCGGTTGGTCGTTATGACTATTTCGGTGTGGGCGGAACGCTTTGGGGCGATAAAGCCGGTTCTTCCGAATTCGCTACCATTCAGGCGCGCCTGTCCGGTTCTTATGCTAAAAAAATGGGTGGCTACCGCAAAAAAGCGCACTACCTCGTATTTGGCGCCGACATCGGCCTTAGCAACCGCAGCATCAAAAGCTACAACCTTCAGTGGCCAAGCCAGCATGATGGCAATGGCGGGTTCAATGGAACTTTGCCTGGCGAAGATATCGCTGATCCAAGTTTCCTCTTTGCCGATCTGTCTGCAGGTATCCTGTGGTTCAGCGTACTCAGCAAAGAAGCCAACTTCTACTTCGGCGGTGCGTTCAGCCACCTGAACCGTGCTAACCAGTCGTTCGAAAACGCCAACATTCCGCTGTACAGCAAGTTCACCTTCCACGCAGGTGGTGAATTTATGCCTGCACAGAAATTCGGTTTGAGCCCAGGCGTAGTAACCTTCTTCCAGGGTCCATCCTGGCAGGTGAATGTGGGTAACTCCTTCAAGTTCCTGCTCGGCAACAGCCGCCGTTACAACCAGGCTTTCCAGTTCGGTCTGTGGGCGCGTTTGGCTAACAAACTGAACGACGGCAAGTTGATGGATGCTGTAATCGTAAGCACACGCTTCGACTACGAGCAGTTCAACATCGGCTTCAGCTACGACATCAATACGTCTAACCTGTTCACAGCCACGAACGGTAACGGCGCCTTTGAATTCTCGCTGATCTACAAGATCTGCGGACCAGAACGTCGCGGTGTTTACTGCCCAAGTTTTTAAATTGAAAGGTTCCCTAAAGGGGCCTTGTGAATAAAAAGATTCCCGGTTGCTTGGTAGCGCCGGGAATTTTTTTCATTTTTGCCATCCACTGTATATAAAACCGACACCAACTATGTTTGGCACTACTAAAGAAACGGAAGATTCCAAAAAATCAGCAGTCTCCACTTCCCCTGCTAGTGCGCTCAATGCCCTAGTAAAAGGAACTGCTATAGAAGGCACCGTACGTTGTGACAGCGATTTACGGGTAGACGGCGCCATAAAAGGAAAATTAAGCTGCACCAGCAAAGTCATCATAGGCCCAACGGGCGCAGTAGATGGTGAAATTCGTTGCCAGAATGCCGTTATCGAAGGGCAATTCAAAGGCAAACTGTACGTAGCTGAGCTACTCAATGTTCGGGAAACAGCCGAAATTGACGGTGATGTAACTACCAGCAAACTGGTGGTGCAAAGCGGCGCTAAATTCAATGTTGCCTGTAAGATGGAACCTGGATCAGCTAATGGTACGATCAAACACTTCGAGTCCAAAAACACAAACGATGGCACAGGAACCGCAACCAAAGCTGTCGCCACAGGAACGACGGAAGTCCGCAATTAAAGCAACCGCCAAATACGGGGGCATGGCATTTCAACTGCTAGGCGCCTGCCTTGCCGGAGTGTTTATTGGCAAGTGGATCGACCAGAAGTTACAATTGGACCGACCAACCTGGGCGGTATTTCTGACTATATTTTTCCTGGCAGCATCGTTGTATGCCTTGTACAAACAGTTACTGAATGACGGTAGACGGTAGACGGCCTACGGTTGACG
>DLXL01000536.1:2459-5482 GCA_003448025.1 Saprospirales bacterium
CCACCGTCCACCGTCCACCGTCTATGCCAACCTCTTCCTTTTTTCAAAAGTTATTGATTGTTTCTGCGCTGACTGCCGCAGTGTTGGCAGGGCTACATTTCCTGGCGGCGCCGGCCAGAGAGCACGGAGTATTTTCCGGCATTTCCGTAGTGTTGTTTATGCTGATTTGCCTCGGATTGTATTATTCAGGCAAAAGTGCAGCCGGTAGCAAAAATCGCAATGCTTTCACCAATCTGGTGTCGGTTTCGGTATTCGGTAAAATGGTCATAGCGCTGGCGGTTTTGTTTATCTATCAGCAAACCGCCCAACCCACCAACCAATGGTTTGTAGGCATTTTCCTGTGGTGCTACGTCGTATTCACCGCCTTCGAAGTCTGGTTCATGACCAAACTCGCTAAATCCTGATTCCCAACATTCCCTTATTCCCATGAAGCGTCCAAAAAAGGGTGAATACGCTCCATTTTATGAAGGATATATCAAGTCGGTGCCTCCACGTGGAACGGCAAAGGGTCTGCTGAAAAAAACATTCCGGGAGGCCCAACAGCTATTCGCCACACTGCCGGAAGAAAAAGGTGATTTTGCGTACCAACCTGGCAAATGGACCATTAAGCAAATGTTGATCCACATCATTGACGCCGAACGGGTATTTGCTTTCCGGGCGCTGTGGGGTATTCGGGCCGATCGGGCCGGACTGCCTGGATTCAATCAGGATTTTTGGATGGAGGAAGCCAAAGTAGATCAGCGCAGCATCAAAGACCTGCTGAAAGAATGGAAAGCAGTGCGGGAGAATACCTTATGCCTGCTGGATCAATGTACAGAAGCACAATCTGCCTTTCAAATTACTGCCAGCAATTGGAAAGTATCGGTACGCGCCTTGTTTTTCATTATTATTGGTCATCAATTGCATCATATGAAGGTATTGGAGGAGCGGTATCTCGGAAATAAACAGCTTTAGTGCGTTCGTTCATTCACAGAATAGGAGAGGTCCTATATCTTTTATCAAAAAAGGCCGAAAAAGTTAAATCAAATACCAACAGGTTTCCGAAATTGCAGACTTCTGAACCCATTCCTGTTGTGATTATGACGAACAAACGCCTCTTCGACTACCTACTCGATCAAGTAGCCAAATACCCGCTCGAAAAAGCATTTGGCCGGAAAATAAACGGCCAGTGGACCTACTTATCCAGCCAAGAAATGCTCCGACTGGCCAACCGGGCCAGTATTGGTTTGCTTCAACTGGGCTTGCGCCCGGGCGATAAAGTGGCTACTGTAGTGTATCAAACTACGCCGGAATGGGTGGCGCTGGATTATGCCATGCTCCAGATAGGCGTAATCAACATTCCTATGTATCCCACCATCAGCTCACGCGAGTATGAATATATCCTGCAGGAGTCTGAAGCAAAATACTGCATCGCCGGGGATGGCGACCTGCTTTCGAAAGTATTGAAAGCCAAAGAAAAACTCCCTGCACTACAGGAGGTATTTACTTTTGAACAACAAGAAGGAGCTCGCTCATGGACCAGTTTTTTGGCGCCTGAGGATGCGGATTTTTCCGAACTGGAAAGCTACCGTGCTCAAATAAAACCGGATGATCTGGCCACCATCATTTACACCTCCGGTACCACAGGCAATCCCAAGGGAGTTATGCTGAGCCACCGAAACATTGTCTACAATGTAGAAACGGTACGTGCCATGGCTCCCATAGAACCCGGTGATCGTGTGTTAAGTTTTTTGCCGGTAAGTCACGTCTATGAGCGCGTAGCTACCTACCTGTTCACATTGGCCGGCGCCAGTGTTTCTTATACCAATACTGAGAACCTGGGCGGCGAAGACGGAGATTTACGCGCCATCCGGCCACACTTTTTTACCTGTGTACCCAGGCTGCTGGAAAAAGTGTACGACAGGATTTACAACAAAGGCCTGGAACTCAAAGGCCCCAAACGTTGGCTTTTCTTCTGGGCACTTAACCTCACCGACGACTGGGAATTCGACAAGAAATACACTGGATGGAAAGCCTTTCAATGGAAAATTGCCGACAAACTCATCTTCTCCAAATGGCGCGAAGCTCTGGGCGGTTGTGTGAAAGGCATGACAACAGGCGCCAGCGCCTGCCCTACCAAAATCCTGCGTAGTTTCAATGCCGCAGGAATACCTGTGCGTGAGGTTTACGGACTCAGTGAAGTAGCACCGGGGTTGAGTATCAATGGCTTTGGTCCGGGAGAGGCGATGCTCGGAACCGTTGGACCCGCTATGGACGGTGTGGAACTTCGCCTGGAACATGGCCCGGATTTCCGTCCGGATGAAGGCGAAATTCTGGCAAAAACACCCGGAATTATGATCGGGTATTACAAAAAGCCTGAACAAACCGCGGAAATGATCCGGGAAATCAACGGCGAACGCTGGCTGTCTACAGGCGATGTAGGTACGTTTGTGGATGGCCCAGGAGGCAGAAAATTCCTGAAAATTACCGACCGAAAAAAGGAACTGCTGAAAACCAGCGGCGGTAAATATGTAGCGCCAACCCCCATTGAATCCATGCTCAAAGAACACCATCTGGTGGAGCAGGCCATGGTAGTTGGCGAAAACAGAAAATTCGTTTCTGCCCTTATTGTACCCTCTGAACAAGGCTTGCGCGATTGGTGTAACAAACATCAGATTGCCTGGACCAATCTGCCAGAAATGATCCGAAACCCAAAAGTGATTCACCGTTTTGAAATGCTGCTGGAGCGTGTAAACCCACATTTCAACCAGGTGGATCAACTGAAAAAGTTTGCCCTCCTCGCTGAACCCTGGGAGCCTGTTAAAGCAGATGGATCCGAAGCAGAACTTACTCCTACCCTCAAAATGAAACGCCGGGTGATTTTGGAAAAATGCAGCAATGAGATTGAGAAGATGTATGCGTGAGGGTTGTTATGTTTATGAGGGTTTATGTATCCCGGAATGATATTCCGGGCTGATTATGGGGGTTTATGAGGGTTTATGTAACCCGGAATGATATTCCGGGGTGTTTAGGGGGTATATGGG
>DLXL01000296.1:0-423 GCA_003448025.1 Saprospirales bacterium
TGCTGATTGGAGCAGCTGCAAGCATCATTACAGCCACAGATACCACCACGGCTGCGATCATCACTTCGATATGCTCCACCATACCAACGGCTGTAATGACAGAGTCGAGGGAGAATACCAGGTCGAGGATAATAATCTGGGAAATAACTGTTGAAAAGCTCAGCTTGCGGACCTTTTCTGCAGGTTTACCGGCATCTTCTACTTTGGCATGAATTTCTTTCACACTTTTGTACATCAGAAACAGGCCTCCCAATAACAGGATCAAATCACGTCCGCTGATTTCATGTCCTGAAAAGGTAAACAGAGGGGCTGTGAGCTGCATCAACCAGGAAATGGAGAACAGCAACCCAACGCGCATAATCATGGCCAGAGCCAAACCAATTTGACGAGCCTTGGCTTGTTCTTCTTGTTGTAAGCGACTGG
>DLXL01000296.1:681-2586 GCA_003448025.1 Saprospirales bacterium
TTGTAAGCAGTTCCATGTGATAGTAATACTTTTAAGGTCTATAAATCATAAATTCGTCAAAAGGTTCAAATTGATCGCTATGAAATATTTTTGGTCGCTCACTGCTGCAGGTTTGTTTATGGCAGCGAGTTCCTTTTTTTTGCTAAAAAAAACCTCAAAAGCAGAGGAATTAACCGTTGATCCGGTTATAACCACTTCCGGAAACCCCGAAGAATTAGGCAAGGTAAAATGGCTCCGGGATCTGGATGCCGGCCAGGCTGAGGCAAAAAAAACCGGCAAGCCTATTTTAATCCTGTTTCAGGAGGTGCCAGGGTGCTCCAATTGTACCCGTTATGGCAACACTACCTTGTCTCATCCATTGATCGTTGAAGCCATTGAAACGCATTTTGTGCCGGTGTGTATCTATAACAACAAAGACGGGAAAGATGCAGAAGCATTAAAGCGATTCGGGGAACCCTCCTGGAATAATCCGGTGGTGCGTATTGTGCGGGCAGATTTTCAGGATATTGTTTTGCGTATGCCCAATTTCCGGTCATCCCTTCCATTGGTTAATGGCATGCGCAGGGCATTAGATTTGATCGGACAGGAAACGCCACGTTACCTGGAGCTTCTGGAAGAGGAACTGACCGCGCGGGAAGCCGGTTTACAGGTAGCAACCTTTTCCATGTACTGTTTTTGGACCGGCGAAGGCGCTTTCGGAGCCTTGCCAGGCGTTATAGAAACCCAACCCGGATATCAGGACGGCAAGGAAGTTGTGAAAATCTGGTACGACCCTGCCGTTACCAGTAAGGCAGAACTGGAACAACAAACCCGGCCTAAAAACTTTACCGCATGTGCCAAAAATGAGGGCTTCCGGACAGATAGCGAACCTAAATACTATCTGGCACAAACGGACTACCGTTTTATTCCCATGACTACGCTGCAGGCTTGCCGGGCCAACAGTCTGGTGGGCAACCGGAAAATTCCCGACGAAGTATTATCTCCCCGGCAGTTATCCTTGTTGAAGGAAATACGCCTGGATCAGGGAAAAAAACGGGAGAATATGATTGGGAAACCGATGTAAAAATGAGTACCTGGAATGGAGTACTCTATCCCAGGTACTCTTCAATCAAGAGCTTCCACCGGCGCCATGCTTCCCCGGCTTCCTCTTTCGGTCGAGATCAGGATCTTTCCCACTTTAATATATCCACTCCAGGCATTTGTGAGGCCTGGTTTGTCATCGGTGAATTTTTCAAAATAGGCCCATTGGGTCACCAGGCGGGATTTTTTATCCACCCATACGTGGTATTTATTGTCGGGGGTAACCCCTACCCCGGCAAAAGTGAGTTGAAGCAGGTCTGACGCTTCTCCACTTTCCGTTTTGGCATCGCCGAGGTATCGGAGAGTTACTCCTGAGTCCTTGAGTTTGAAGGGCATCACCAGCCAGTAGGAATCGTTGATCCATACTTTCTTTCCGATATCGAGGTATTTTGCCAGAGAGTCCGGGTAGGTTTGGACAACATCGTTGAGTACCACTGTTCCGGCGCCACTGTTCAGGTTTACTTCTATAACCTGTTTTTTGGTAAGCCACTCAATCCGGCAGGTACCTGCGTGTTTATCCCAGGATAATTTTCTACGGTTAAAAAAAGTCCATGACAACCCGCGGGTTTCATCCCAAGCCTTACGTCCGCCCATGGCATGCATCACTTCATCAGCAATGGCCACAGCCCGGGCATCAGAACCAGCTGCATTGAATCCGGGCGCTGCCGGGTTGTCGGTAAAATTTTTTGATCCGGAACAAGCCTGAAACCCAAGAAGGGCGCCTGCAAGGATCAGTACGTGCAATATTTTCATGATTTATTCATTAGACTTGTTGCAAGTCTATTTTCAGACCCGTTTGTCCACACTACCGGACATTATGGTTTC
>DLXL01000296.1:2761-5415 GCA_003448025.1 Saprospirales bacterium
GAAACCATAATGTCCGGTAGTGTGCCGTTTGTCTCACACATTCACCTGTTCAAATAGACACCGGCTTCCAACGCCACCATCAAATGTGCGTTATGCGGATTGGATGCCCCCCAGAAGAATCCGCGATAAAGCGGCTGTATCCACCAGTCACGCTTGTTTCCGGTTTTAAACCTCCAGCCTATTCCCGCCCCTAAAGTGAGGTAAGAATCTTTCAGACTGCTCTGACCCATCCAGGTACTGCCAAGTTCTGCGCTCCAAAACCTTTGGACATGCCTTTTTGTTTTACCCGTCTTTTGTACGCCAGCCGTAAGCGACAGTGCGTGTCGTTGATAAGATACCCTCCTGGACTTGGGATCCAGTAGGGGTAAAGGTATTCCAGCGGGATCCAGGACGCGCTGGTATGTATTTTCAGAAAAACGGAGGTAGTAATATCTGGCTGAAGCCTGCAGAGACCAACGTTCCAGCACAGGCTTTTGATATTCAACGCCTAATACCATGCCCGGCCCGGGAAATTGATCATCTTCAAAAATACCAAATTGCATGGAACGGCTTGCATTCAATCCTGCTACCAGAGCCCAGCGTGGTTTGAGGGTTAAGGAGTCTGTCTGGGCGCTTAAAGGAACATGAATTCCAAGGATAAACAGAAAGATTAGCAACTTTTTCATGGAAGAGCGGTTTGGTAACGACTTTTGCAACAAGATACAGAGAGAATACATGAGTGAAGATGCTTCGGGATAAAAATTACCGCCGTGCCGTGCGCATGGCTAACCCACAGGGAAAAATGACTTCATCCAAACAAAAACCTGGTTTTTTCAGCCAGTTCTCTTCTATGCGGAACGTCCCGCGCTTCTTTCGCATGATCTGGGAAGTAAGTCCGTCGCTGACGCTTTGGAATATAATTTTGCGACTGGTTCAGGCCGCCGTACCACTGGCCATGCTGTATGTGGGTAAGGAAATTGTAGACGGGGTGTTGCTGCAAATCCAATCGCCTCAGCCAACCAAATGGCTGCTTCCTGCAGTACTTTGGACCTGGGTACTGGCGGAATTGGCACTGGCCGTTATATCAAGCCTTTTGGGCAGGGCCATTACCCTGACAGACAGCCTTTTGGGTGATCTGGTGAATAACGATTCTTCGGTACGTATCATCCGGCATGCCGCCACGCTGGATCTGTATCAATTCGAAGACGCAAACTTTTACGATAAACTGGAGCGCGCACGTACCCAAACCGCCGGCAGAACGGCGCTGATGAGCATGGTTTTGTCGCAAGCTCAGGATCTGATTACTGTTGCTTTTTTGGCAGCCGGTCTGGTGGCCTTTAATCCCTGGCTATTGATCATTTTGGTGATTGCCGTGATTCCTTCTTTTGTTGGTGAAACCAAATTCAATGCGGAGTCTTATTCGCTCTCGCGGTCCTGGACGCCTGAACGGCGCGAGATTGACTACCTCCGTTACATTGGAGCCAGCAATGAAACCGCCAAGGAGATCAAGATTTTCGGACTGGAAAACTTCATTGCCGACCGGTTCAAATCCATCTCCGATCGTTATTTTCTGGTCAACCAGAAACTGGCGCTTCGGCGGGCTGCATGGGGCGCCTTTTTCTCTACTTTAGGTACGCTTTCCTATTATGCTGCCTATGTTTTTGTGATTGGACAAACGGTAATGGGGCAAATTACGGTAGGTACGCTTACCTTCCTGGCTGGTGCTTTCAGCCGGCTTCAGGGTTTGTTACAGAGCGTCATGAGTCGTTTCTCGCGCATTGCAGAAACCTCGCTGTACCTCCAGGATCTGTTTGATTTTCTGGAATTAAAGCCACTGGCAGGTAATCATGCAGGTGGAAAAAAAATTCCACGCCCTATTCGTCAGGGTTTTGTTTTTGAAAACGTAGGATTCAAATATCCCGATACCGATGTGTGGGCGCTCCGGAACCTCAGTTTTACCCTGAACCCTGGTGAAAAGCTTGCGTTGGTGGGTGAAAACGGCGCTGGCAAAACTACACTCGTCAAACTCCTGGCGCATTTGTACGAGCCCACGGAAGGACGGATTTTGCTGGATGGTGTGGACTTGTGCGAATATGACCCGGAGGATTTGCGACGGGAAATCGGCGTTATCTTCCAGGATTATGTGCGTTTTATGTTTACAGCAGGAGAAAACATCTCTATCGGCAATATTACAGAGCAGCAAAACCATACACGAATTACAGATTCTGCGCACAAGAGCCTGGCAGATACGGTTATTGAACCATTGCCGAAACAATACGAACAGATGCTTGGCAAACGATTTGCCGGCGGGGTGGATCTCAGCGGCGGCCAATGGCAGAAAGTGGCCCTTGCCCGCGCTTACATGCGCGAAGCCCAGCTGATCATCCTCGACGAACCGACCGCTGCGCTGGATGCCCGGGCAGAGCATGAGGTGTTTGTTCGTTTTGCCGAACTGATGAAAGGAAAAGCGGCAGTACTTATTTCCCACCGCTTCAGCACCGTCCGTATGGCAGACCGCATTCTTTTCCTGGAACACGGCCAATTGCTGGAATTAGGCACCCATGAAGAACTCGTAGCCAAAGGTGGTAAATATGCCGAGCTGTTCAGATTACAGGCGAAGGGATATTTGTGATGGTTTATGTTTGGGTTTTTGGGGTTTATGGGGGTTTATGTAT
>DLXL01000570.1:0-1917 GCA_003448025.1 Saprospirales bacterium
TTCTTTTAGTTGATCATTTTTTTTTTCGTCCACTTGGATCTTTCCTTTAGTTACCTCTTATACCACTTACACCTCATTTACGTGATTGTTTTCATATAGCTTATTAACCCCATAAACCCCATAAACCCCATAAACATCTCATCCCTCCATGTCACTTTTTAAATCCATCTGGGACGATTTGCAATATTCCTTGCGCGCAGGGAATATGGTGACCAAGCTCGTGGTGGTCAACTTTGCTGTTTTCGTAGTCATTAAACTGATATACCTGTCCATGAGCCTGTTTACCATGGGCAAAGCGGATGGTATGTACGACAATATGCTGGGGTATCTGTGGTTATATGCCGATTTGAGCACCTTAGCCTGGCATTTTTGGGGAATACTGACCCATATGTTTTTGCACGACAGTTTCTGGCATCTGTTTAATAACATGATGGGCTTGTACATTTTTGGCCGGATTGTAAGTGATCTGATCGGAGAACGACGCATTCTGCCGCTATACCTGCTTGGGGGATTGTCGGGGGCGTTGATTTATGTAATAACTGCACAGTTTTTTCTTGATATTGGATCTTATGCCCTAGGGGCTTCTGCAGCAGTCATGGCCTTGGGAGGCGCTGCCCTGATACTGGCCCCTGATTTCAGGGTGCACTTGTTGGTATTAGGTGCAGTTAAGGTGAAATATATCGTACTAATATTGGTTCTGTTGGACCTGGTAGCTATTGCAGGTACGTACCCGGCGGGTGGCCATGCAGCCCACATAGCCGGATTCGCTTTGGGCTGTTTTTTTGTTTTCCAATTGCGCGATGGGCGCGATTGGGCCATCCCTGTCAATCAGGCATGCCAATGGTTGGGAGGGCTGTTCTCTTCCCGGCCCAAATCCAAGTTTCAACGCCCTAAAAATGCTCCTCCGATGCGGGCTACCTTTTCCCAATCCAAATCCGGAACCAGCCGTTCAGATGGGGCTGAGCAATCCTTTCAGGAAAAACTAGATGCCATTCTGGATAAGATTAAAGCGCAGGGGTACGAAAGTTTAAGCCAGGAAGAAAAGGATTTCCTGTACGAAGCCAGTCAGAAATAAGCGCAACAAGTCTATTGCTTTTTGCCAGAAACTGGGGATGCCGCTTCCGGGGCATAGCCCCAAAGCCGGGCCATTCTCCAATAAATATCGGTGTTGTCAATTACTCCGCCAAATTGCTCTGCTCCCGGGCCAAAAGCATATACAGGTACAAGGGAAGCGGTGTGTTGGCCACTGTTGAACTCCAGATCCAGTATCTCAAATCCTTCTCCCTGCTCCAAAACCATGCCCCCGGTTTCATGATCGGCTGTTACAATTACCAGGGTTTGGCCATCCGCTTCAGCGAATTTCAGGATTTCACCTATGGTTTTATCAAAATCAAGCATTTCTGCAACAGCCCGATTGCCATCCTTGGCATGGCAGGCCCAATCAATTTGAGAGCCTTCAAGCATCAGGAAAAAACCTTTTCCGGAGCGTTTTGATAAATATTCGGTAGCCATTCGGGCTGAAAGAGGCAGGTAGTCGCGGCCGGCCTGTACAGAATCCGGCTCGCCTAGAGCGGAAAACCATGCGAATGGCTTTTTAGGGTCAGGCTTCAGTTCATTTAAGGATTTTTCCCGGAAATCAGATACCTGAACCTCTTTTTGCCGGAGTTCCTGACACAAATCGCGTTGGTCTTTTTTCCGGTCGTTGAAATATCTTAATCCGCCGCCAACCAAAAAATCCAGTTCCGTTTCCAAAAAAAACAGCGCGATATCTTCCATTTCGGAGCGACTGCCAACATGAGCAATGAAAGAAGCCGGAGTAGCATGGGTAATACTGGATGTAGCAACCAGACCTGTGGCCAATCCGTTTTTTTTCGCTTGCTCCAGTATGGTTACACAGGGTTTTTTATCGCGGGTCAC
>DLXL01000570.1:2125-4942 GCA_003448025.1 Saprospirales bacterium
ACGCAGTGGCCCCCGCTGCCGAATCAGTAATGAGGTGACTGGAGGAATGTGTTTTCATGAGGCCGGTAACCGGGAAACGCTCCAGATTCAATTTTTTTCCATTGGCATACAAACCTGCTGTTACCTGAGTAAGCCCCATCCCGTCGCCAATGAGCAGAATGATGTTTTTAGGCTTTGGCCCGGGAGATGCCGAAATATTGCCCAAAATCAGGACGCAAAGCGCCAGGAGATATTTTATCATGGTTTATCCGTCGGAGAAAGCAAACAAATCAACGTGTTTCTTAACAAACACGATATCTTTTACCGGGCAAAGTTCGGATAATACCTTTAAATTCAAGGTCAAGAATCTGTGAAGCCAGTAAACCCGGCTCCAATTCCGACAAGAAGGTGAGTTGGTCTACCGGAATTTCAGGCTGAGAACGGATGATTTGTACCAGTTTGGCTTCAGCTTCAGTGAGGTCATGAAATAGTTTCCCCTGTTTGCTGCCGGCTGCTCCAGCTTCTTCCCAGCCCATTCGGTAAGCTATATCCGCGGCGGATTCAGCGAGTTTAGCGCGCTCACTTTTGATCAGATAATTACAGCCCAGGCTTTTCGCGTCGCCTGGTCTGCCCGGAACAGCAAATACCTCCCGTCCTTGCCGTTCTGCAAACTGCACAGTGATCATGGAGCCTCCACTGGCAGCCGTTTCCACTACAAGCACCAGATCGGACATTCCGGAGATAATACGGTTTCGCATTGGGAAATGCTCCCGGTCGGGTTTTGCTTCGTGAGGGTATTCACTCAGGAGGCCGCCGTTCTCCAGCATTCGCATGGCCACACTTCGGTGTTGAGCAGGATAGATGCTGCCCAAACCGTGTCCTAAAACGCCAATATTGGGCATATTTAAACCAACCGCTTTTCGGTGAGCTGTTATGTCAACCCCAAAAGCCAAGCCGCTAACGATCAATACATTAAAAGGCAAAAAGCCTTCCACCAGGTCCTCACAAATGCTCCTACCATGATCGCTGGGTTGCCGGGTGCCGATGATGGCCACTATGCGTTCTTTTTCCAGCAGATCCAGGCTGCTGCCTTTGAAATACAACAGACATGGGCTATCGGCACTCTGTCGTAAACGGGCAGGATAGCGCTGATCGGTGTAAAAAATTGCCTGGATCCCAAATTGCTCTAAAAACCGTAGTTCTTGCTCTGCCTGCTGCAAAGCATCAGAAGCATTCAATATGGAATGAATGAGGACGGGGCCTATTCCGGGAATACGCATTAATTCTTTTCTGGAGGCTTGGAATACGGCTTCCGGACTGCCGCAATAACTGACCAGTGATTTGGCTGTCATAGCGCCAATTTGAGGAACGAGGGTAAGCGCAATTTGATGAAGTAGAGACATTTGGGTTTGAGGAGTTTGAAGGGTTTGAAAAACAAATAAGTCCCGCCAGAGGCGCAACATTTGTAACATTTGATGTATCCCGGATGATATTTGAGTCGGTTACATATCTACACTAAATTAAAGGATTTCTGATGTTTTTCCAAAATGTTGGAGGTGAATGATAAACTGATTTTCAAAATGTGTTGTTTTTGGGTTCAAAATGGCGCTTTTTTACCGTTAAACGAGGCTTAACAAATTGAAAAGATTTTATATTGTACGATTTTTCTGTCCTTTACGTTTTGATCATCACACGCTTTCTGCGTTGCTAATACCTGCTATTCAAATTCATGAAAAAAACGCCTTTCTCTGCCGCTATTCTGGTATATTCCCTGCTGACGGCAATCCAATCCTTTGCTCAGGTTGATGAAGTTACACCTAAAGCCGGTGTGTCTGAAGCACCAGACATCGAGGCTTTTTCTCCAAAACCTATTGACACTTCCACGGCACCTACTGTCATCACTTTTGGTTCCTGTAACAAAATGAACATGCCGCAAACGATGTGGCAATATGTCAATGCCAACGATCCGCAACTCTGGATCTGGCTGGGTGATATCATTTATGCAGATACCTCAGATATGCGCGCGTTGGCAGCGCATTACAAAAAGCTGAAAACCAATCCGGATTACAAAAAACTCCGGACCAAAGCACAAGTGATCGGCGTTTATGACGACCACGATTATGGCGTAAATGACGGTTGCAAGGATTATCCAATGAAAAAGGGCGCTAAAAAGTGCCTTATGGACTTCCTGGACGTGCCTATGAATAGTCCCATCCGTAGAAGGGAAGGCGCTTTCAGTAGTTACACCTTTGGTAAAGGGCCTCAAAAGATCAAAGTCATTGTAATGGATACCCGTTACTTCAGGGATCCATTGGAGAAAGACCCGAGTAAACAACGGCGTTACCTTCCGAACATGGAAGGAGAAATGTTGGGTGAAGCCCAATGGAAATGGCTGGAGCAGGAACTGCGTAATAGTACCGCTAATCTTAATATACTTTGCTCCAGTGTTCAGGTAATAGCTGATGACCACGGGCACGAAAAATGGGGTAATTTCCCTAACCAACGAAAGAAATTATTGTCATTGATCTCCACGGTAAAACCCAAAAATCTGCTCATTCTTTCCGGTGACCGCCACATGGCAGAGGTTTCTAAAATGCAATTGGATGGCCTGCCTTATCCGCTGTATGATTTTACCTCCAGTGGTATGACTCATCTGCGAAGTGGAACTGAAGAAATGAATCATAATCGGGTAGGGGATCTGATTTTAAAGAAGAATTTCGGCATGCTCAAAATTACCTGGAATGGCGATAAACCCATTGTTTCCATGCAGGTTAGGGGAAATCTGAATGAATTATACCAGGAGGTGGTAGTGAAGTATTAGTGTTTGGGTGTTTGGGT
>DLXL01000585.1:0-331 GCA_003448025.1 Saprospirales bacterium
ACACACACTTTTGCAAGCACCAGCCGGTGGCGGCAGCGGATTGCTTGGAATGCTTTTTCCTTTTCTAATCATTATCGTTTTTTACTTCTTTTTGATTCGTCCGCAGGTAAAACGTCAAAAAGAACAACAAAAATTTATTGAAGCCTTGAAAGAGGGCCAAGAAGTAGTGACAAATTCCGGTATCATTGGTAAAATTACCAAGATCGATGGTCCGGTTATCAGGCTGATGGTTGACGAAAAAACCTTTATCCGGGTCGTGAAATCGTCCATCCAGGGAGAGTACAAAGGATAGAGTGTGTCTGAAAAGCATTGCCGGAGATGAAAATAGCAG
>DLXL01000585.1:473-2235 GCA_003448025.1 Saprospirales bacterium
C
The DNA here is from genome assembly GCA_003448025.1 of Saprospirales bacterium. Lineage (GTDB taxonomy): Bacteria > Bacteroidota > Bacteroidia > Chitinophagales > Saprospiraceae > M3007. Next base: position 475 of record DLXL01000585.1, read on the forward strand.
ATTGCCGGAGATGAAAATAGCAGATTTTGGGTCCTGACTGCGCGCCCTTTTTCGGGGAATAATGGGGTTTATTGCCCGAAAAAGACGCGAAAGACAGGTATCAAAAGATGCATTTTCAGCCCGGTAAATGTTTTTCAGACACACTCTAATGTCCAATCCGGTGTCCCTGTTTACATACCGGGACACCGGAAATGCAGTGAAAACAATATCAAACCCTTGATTATGAACAAAAATCGATCTTTTTTGCTCCTTTTTGTGGTGCTTTCAGGCCTTGTTTCCTGTACTCGAAACACCACCTTGCGCGTATTGCAACCGGCGCAAATGACCCTCCCGGAACATATTACTACTGTGGCGATGATTGACCGTAGCAAGCCGGCCAACGGGTGGTCTAATTTCTTTGAAGGCCTGCTTACAGGTGAACAAATTGGACAAGATCGCCGTAGCCGTCAAACGGCTATGGATGGATTAACCAATGCGTTGACCCGAACGCCCAGATTCCAGGTAAAATCTACTGGCATAGAACTGGCTGGCAGTAAAGCAGGTGGAAGAATGCCGGCAGCGCTCGATTGGACCGAAATAGACAAAATTTGTCGTGACTATGGCTCGAATGCCGTTGTATCCATTGAGTCTTTTGATTCTGATAATTCGAGCAGGGCCTGGCCTGTTAGCGAGACCAAAAAAGATAAGACCGGAAAAAAGTATACAATAACCACCTATCGTTCCCAACAGCGCACCGGCGTTCGGATTGGCTGGCGACTTTATGACCCCAAAACCAAAATCATTCTGGATGAGTATGTAACCGATGATTTTCTGGAGCGTAACGGCAGCGGAAATACAGAACGTGCGGCACTCAACAATCTGCCTTCCCAGTTGAATGTGACCCGGGATGTGGCTTATAATGTTGGTATTGAATACGGTGCACGTATCGCCCCTATTTATGTAAACGTTTCCAGGGCATATTACCACAAGGCCAAAGGATTTAAGTCTCAAATGAAAGCTGCTGCCACTCATCTTGCAGATCGGGACATAGAAAAAGCTACTAATATTTGGAAAAAAGTGATTGCGCAGGCGGGAAAGGTTAATAAAAAGGCGTCTGGCAGAGCTGCATTTAACATGGCTGTTGCCGCTGAAATTAACGGCAATTCAGAGCTGGCATTGGAGTGGGCCACAAAATCTTATCAGGATTATGGTAACAAAAAGGCTCGTGAATACATTAATGTAATCAAGCAACGGCAAAATGATGCCAGAAAAGCTGATGCACAGTTGCCAGGTAAAAAGGCATAAGCCGATTTGCATTGGCAGGCTCCCTTCAATTTCCTTGTCTTATGCTACCCAAATACTTTCTCACTTTTGCCTGTTTAACCCTCTGGTTGCTTACCTTTAGTATTGGTGCATTCATTGATACCAACCCGCTGCGTGCAGGACTGAACCAACAGTTCGTATTCAGAGACTTTTTATTGGTGGTGTTGGCCTGGACTCCAACTAATTTAGGGATACTATCGATTCTTGCCGGACTAAGCGGCGCGCTTTGTCATTCCCTGCTTCGCGGCCTGGAAGTTGGAGAGGAGCAGATCAGCCCAATAAAAGAAAGCTCCAGAATTTTGGGAGGCGCCATTGCCGGCCTGATGTTTTACCTGTCTTTGATGGCCGGTGCGTTTCTTCTCATGAACGAACCGTTTGATGTTACAACCAAAGAGCAATACTTCAGGATTTCGGGGGTGGTATCCTTAATAGCCTTCCTTGCAGGGTTTCGTCCGGATC
>DLXL01000585.1:2398-4860 GCA_003448025.1 Saprospirales bacterium
GGACAAAATCCCCGGTTTTTAGGAAAGATATTTCCCGACAATGGGCAGACGACGGCCCATTCCGAAGGCTTTGGCGCTAATCCGGATAACCGGTGCTGCCTGTTCTCGTTTGAATTCATTGATATTCACCATTCGAAGTACCCTTTTTACCAGGACTTCGTCAAATCCCTGTGCAATGAGTTCACCGGGACCTTTGCGACATTCGATATATTGAAAAAGCAAAGGATCCAATACTTCATAAGGAGGAAGGCTATCCGTATCCTTTTGACCAGGCCTTAATTCTGCAGATGGTGGTTTGGAAATTGAATTTTCTGGTATAACTCCAATCATTTGATGTTTTCCGATGGGAAGTGTATTCATGTATTTTACCAATTCATACACTTCTGTTTTATACACATCGCCAAGCACAGCCAGACCACCACACATGTCTCCATAAAGCGTCCCATATCCAACCGCCATTTCACTTTTATTGGTTGTGTTCAATAAGATGTGTCCAAACTTATTGCTCATGGCCATCAACAAAGTCCCGCGTACTCTTGCCTGTATATTCTCTTCTGTGACATTGAAGGCCAATCCGTTGAATTGTGGAGCCAGGGAGGATTCAAAAGCGTCAAAAACGGGCTTAATGGCAATAATATCGTATTGGATTCCGAGGTTTTCAGCCAATATCTTAGCATCGTTTACCGAGTGATCGCTGCTGAATTGGCTCGGCATTAATAAAGCCCGGACATTTTCTGCGCCTAACGCTTCTGTAGCCAATACTGCGGTCACGGCAGAGTCGATACCTCCAGAAAGGCCTAAAATACCTTTTTGGAATCCCAGTTTGCTGAAGTAATCACGGATGCCCAAGACCAGAGCATCATGAATGAGGCGGAATTTTTCCTTGGGCTGCTCCCGTTGAATACCGCCTTTCTCCACTTCAGCCAGGTCATATACCCGTAAACATTCTTCAAAATAGGGCATTTCATCAAAAACCTGCCCATCCGGGGATACTACCAGGCTGCCACCATCAAAAATCACATCCGTTTGTCCACCCACCATATTGGTGTAAAACATGGGAATTTTATATTGTTTTACATTAGCCCTGACTGTGTGGATTCTGGTTTTAGCATGGGCATAATTGAACGGGGAGGCTGAAATATTGAGAATAAAATCCGGATTTTCCTGCATCATCTCATCCAGTGGACAAATGGTATAGAGTGGGTTTTCGTTCCCCAAATTCCAAATATCTTCGCAAATAGACAGGGCTATTTTCTTGCCTTTAAAGGAAACCGTCTTAAATTCGGTTGCAGGTTCGAAATAGCGGTATTCATCGAAGATATCATAGGTTGGCAGTAAAGCTTTGTGCTGAATGGCCTGTATTTTACCTTGATATAGAAAATATGCAGAATTGTACAGATCCTTCCCAGCCAATATCGGGTTCCTTGTAGGCGCACCAACCACAATAGCGATATCCTGGCTTGCTTTACACAGAGTATCAATAGCGTTTTGGCATCTTTTAATAAAATCATCAAATTCCAAAAAGTCTCTTGGCGGGTATCCACATACTGCTAATTCCGGAAAACAAATCAAATCCGCCTTTTCCGATTTGGCAGATGCCACGGCTGCGAGCATTTTGTCCAGGTTTCCTTCAAAATTCCCAATGTGCAGGTTTAACTGCGAAAGTGCAATGCGCATGTTTTTAATGAGTTAACGATGTCTTATTCAACGTAATACATGTCAATCTCCCCTTTGTTTTTGGCGGCAATTTTGCCCCGGTAATGACAAGGGTAAGCTTCTTTTATGTTTTGATATACCTCGCCGGAAACATTGATACGGCCGCCTTCGCCGGCCTGCTCTACCCTTGCGGCAATATTCACGGTGTCGCCCCAAATATCAAACGCGAATTTTTTTGACCCCACAACACCAGCTACCACCGGTCCCCGATGGATGCCAATTCTTGCATCAAATCTGGGCAATCCGATTTTTTCCCGTTCCTGATTCCATTGTCTGAGCCATGTTTGCATTTCCTTGGCAGCAGAAACAATATCAATTAATTGAGACCCGCCTCCATCTGGCAAACCACCGGCACACATATATGCATCTCCAATCGTTTTGATTTTTTCCAGGCCATGTTTGGCAATGATTTCATCAAACTTTTGGAAACAGGTATCCAGTTCACTGACCAGTTGCTGAGGAGAAAGCACCTCGGCGATTTTACTGAAACCAACAAAATCTGCAAACAAAACACCCACATCTTCGAAATAACGCGCTTTTGTACGCCCTTGTTTTTTTAGCTCATCAGCCACCAGTGTTGGCAGTATGTTCAGCAATAAGGTGTCAGAACGTAGTTGCTGCTCCTTAATGGTTTTGTTCTTTTCTGCCAACATGTGTGCGTTTTGCCTGGCTTTGAAAAAACTGAAGGTGGATCCTCCTGTCAACAACAACAATACACCAATAGCAGCATAGTTGAATTTTCGGTT
>DLXL01000585.1:5053-21787 GCA_003448025.1 Saprospirales bacterium
GCATTGGAAACAGCAAGAGAATCCATGCCCCTTGTGTAATAAACAGAATCCAACATCAACTTTTGCTGCATTACTACCATGCGGGTTTTCATTTGTTCTTCAGTCAGATTTTCCAATTCGGCTTCCTTGGCGGCGAGTGCATCTTGTAAAGCTTTACTGCTTTGAAGCATTTTAGCTTGTTCTTCTCTGAACTTTATCTGATTTTCCAGCAGTTGTCGCTGGGCATCAGTTAGCTCCTTCTGGATTTCCTGACGGTTAACTGGTGCGTCTTCTGTTAGGGTTCCGCCACTTTTGATACGAAGTATCTGGACGTCATATTGTTGCACCAATTGGGGTTTTCCTGCACTTTTTGCAATCGTTTTAAGGCTTTCAAGGTTATCAAGTGCCAGGGTATTGTTCTGGATTCGCTGTGTCCGGAGAATGGCAAGACTTTGTTCAAATTTCCGGTCTGCCCGTTTTTTTCCAGCCAACAGCAAAGCTTTACCTTCCCTGTTCATGGCATTGGCGCGGAGTTCAGGAAGTCGCAATCTTTCGGCCAAATCTTCTGCATCATCGGCTGAAGCAATGGCTTTTTCCAAATCCCCGGCATACATTTGGGCGTCAGCCAGTGCAATAAGCGCTTCAATTTTAGCAGCGCCTTTTGCATTTGCCGCCTCCGTTTCCAACTGTTTGATTTTGTTGGATTGAGCCCAAATATTTTGGCCAGCCAACATCAAGCAGAGCATAAATAAGATTGCTTTCCTGTTCACAACGCAAAATTTAAAGTGGTGACGAAGTAGTATTAATGTCCAAGCATGGCGCTTTCAATGGATCTTTTAGCCTCTCCCAATGGGGCATAATGGACTTTAAGATTTGCATCCCCGCCAGAGTTGAAGTAAATAATGCGAATGGAGTGCCATCCTTTTTGCAAATGAGCAATGCCTGATTTTTCAACAGTTCCATGATCACCATCATTGTTGACTACAACATCGCCATCGATAGAGAGAATGGAGCCGTCATCAGAGGTGGTCCAGAACTCATATCCACCTGTTTCAGGAACATTGATATAGCCTTTCCAGATCATACCGCATTTTCCTGTTTTGCAGGTAGGGTCCAGTTCAATTTTTGTCACATCTTCTGCCCTTTCCAGATTTCCTCTCAGGATTTTGTCTGAAGTATATTTTTCATCCTCAATGGTGCGCAACTCTTCCCGCAAACCTGTTGCAGGTTCTCTTAGCATGTTTTGCGCAGGCATGATCCGGAATACCTTGACCTGCACAGAATCTACATTGCTGGCAATCAAACCAGGCTTATAGGCTCTTGCTTTTATCGTAGCAGCAGTGGCTGGTGTAAGAGGAGTGGTATAGGTTGGAGAAGTTTCGGAGGGTTCTCTTCCATCCGTAGTGTAGCGAATAACAGCGCCTGCTGTGCTTGTGCTCAGTTTGACTGTAGGCTTCACGGTTTCAGGATCATAAAACACTTCCAATTTTGGCTTTGCCACATAATCTCCGTAACCACTGATTTTAACCACAAACGCATGGCCTGATTTGATCTTGTTAGGGTTGTATTCCGGAAGGGTAATTACCATGTTGCCTGCCAGATTTTCGGCCTTGACCTTTTCTTTGGTAGCCAAAAAAGTGACTTCAGCTCCTGTTGCAGGCAATTGCAACCCTTTTAATACAAGCTTTTTATCGTTAGGATAACGCGGGAAAATAGCGTAAACTGCTTTGGTTTTCGGATTCCAGGTATAGAATACTTCCTTGACAGCAAAACCATTATCCGGATCAACCGTTTGCTTTAATAACGCATCAATATGCCCTTTTACGCTCGGATCAGGCTTCCAGTCGCGTCTGCCTGCACTCCACTGTGAAGTTGTTTTCCAGCGGCGGGTATTGAAGATGGCCTCCCCGTTGATATTTAACCATTTGCCGATTTCAAGCAGGCGTTCCTGCATAATGGGTGGAATCTTTCCATGAGCATCGGGGCCAATATCCAGCAAAAAGTTGCCCCCCCGGGATACCTTATCCACCAGGTGCAATACCAAAGATTGCGCGCTGTTGTAATCCCAGGCGTCTTCATGCCGGTTGTATCCATAGGAAGCACCCATGCCTCTGCTTTCTTCCCATGCATGGTCTTCGAAGTCAAGATCCGGTTGATATTCTGGGGTGTAGATCCCTCCGTGTCTAAATCTGGTATCGCTTCCCCAGCGATCATTGGCAACTATATAATCTTTAACCGAGCTTTCATTATATAACCAACTCATGAATTGAGGGGTTTGCCATACCTCTGACGGAGCGTCCCAGTCACCGTCAGACCAAATAACCCATGGTTCATAACGCTGGATTAGTTCGTATAGTTGAGGCATGGCATGCTCCTTGGCATATTGAGCTTTGTCGTACTGCCAAATTGGATTAAACCATTCATATAGAGAAAAGTACAATCCGGGCTTAACTTTGGTTTTGTTGAGGGATTCGAAAAGCTCACCAACCAAGTCGCGCCCCGGGCCACGAACTTCAGCATTCCATGGCATGCCCCAGGTTCTGTTGGCGTCTTCGTTAGGCCAAAGGCAGAATCCATCATGATGTTTGGAAGTGAGCACTACATATTTAGCCCCTGCCCGTTCAAAGAGCCTTGCCCAATCGTCGGGGTTATATAGTTCCGCGTGGAAGTCGTCGGCAAGATCATAATAACTGCGATCCCCATAATTGACTTCATGAAACTGCTTGACCTTTCCTTTGTGTGAATTGTTTTCTAAAGAATGCTGGTACCATTCCGCATAATTTCCTTTTGCGGTAAATGCAGGAACAGAATATACCCCCCAGTGGATAAAGATACCAAACTTGGCATCAAGCCACCATTCAGGCGTTGGCCTGGAATCAAGCGATTCCCATTCTGGTGTGTACGTCTTTTGTGCATAAAGATGTAAAAAAAGAAAGGCAAACAAGGAAGTCAGTAGGATGCGCATATAATTGTATTCTAGAATGGTGGTTTGGATTTCGGCTGCAAAGTATTCATTTTCAGGAGATAAAAAGAAATAGACTCAGGAAATTGCTCTTTTAATCTGCCTTTTGTGTCGGTTAAAATGTGTGGATAAAAACGAAATGGTTTGTAGCCAGCTGATCAATCCAATTATGGGATGGCGATATACAGCCTTGTTCAGTAGATTTTCAGGCATCGATTCAAAGAAAAACGTCCAGTCTGACCTCGTTTTCATCCATCTCGATTTAACAGATTCCAGGGTGTCTGTTTCAGGTATTTTGTCACTTCCGGCTGATTTTGGCGCTTTAAATTTGATAGGCAAGGCCAATGTGGTTTTTAAGAGTAACATTTTGAGTCCCGCTAACCATCCAGGAGGTTTTAATTCCGGATCAAAACTTAGCTTTTTACGGAGGTAAGCCATGGCATTTTCCTCCACCAAAATCAGATGGTGAATGGTTTGAATGGCCGACCATCCCTGGTCTGACGGCTTTCGATTAAGGTGTAAGTCGGAACAACCGCTCAATTCTTTTAACAGATCAGCTACTTCTTTGCTGTATGCTTCGTTGGCCCTGATAATGCTCTCCTTCATGATGCAATTTTATCTATAACGAAGGTATGGGCTTCGGAATAAATCAAAGGCAAAACTCTTTTGCTACCTTTGCACGACGCAGCAACAGAAGTGCTGCCACCAACAACATGCAAACATTTGGACAGAAAAAATACATTAACGTATTTCTTAGCATTGGGAGTAACATAGGCGACCGCATGACCAATCTTCGGCAAGCCTTGGGTTTGATTGAGAAAAACATTGGTAAAGTTGCCAAGAAAAGCCATATTTATGAAACACAACCCTGGGGAGAGCCTAATCAGGATGCCTTTCTGAATCAGGTCGTGATGATCAATACTTCACTTGAGCCTCGTGAAATGCTGGAAAAAATCACGAGGATAGAGCGGGAAATGGGTAGGGAAAGGAAAGAAAAATGGGGCCCCAGAATCATTGACGTGGATATTTTATTCTATGGCAAGCGAATTATTCGTGATAAAGGTCTTGAAATACCTCATCCTGAATTACACAAACGGGGTTTTGTGTTGGTTCCTATGATGGAAATTGCGCCAGAGTTTGAACACCCCATTCTGCTGAAGCAAATAGATGAGTTGTATATGGATTGTGAGGATAATAATGATGTGGTAATGCTGGACTAACAGGATATGAGCGTTCCATACCCGTTTATCGCTATTGAAGGCAACATTGGAGCTGGCAAAACGACCCTTTGCCATTTGTTATCCGAGCGTTTGGGTTGCTCACTCGTGCTTGAGCAATTTACAGACAATCCTTTCTTACCGCCCTTTTATGAACAACCAGAGCGTTATGCTTTCCCGGTTGAGTTGTTTTTCATGACAGAGAGGCATAAGCAGTTATTGGAACACTTCAGCAATCCTGATCTGTTCCGAAACTTTACGGTTGCGGATTATTTCTTTGTAAAAACATTGTTATTTGCTAAAAACAACCTCAGTGAAGAGGAATTCAGATTGTTTCAGCGGCTTTTTTCTGTGCTGAATGCCACATTTCCTAAACCAGATTTATTATTATACCTGCACAGACCTGTGGAGGTACTGCTTCAACATATCAAAAAAAGGGGAAGGAGTATAGAACAACAGATCTCGGCAGATTATCTAACTGAAATCCAGGAAGCCTATTTTGAGTATTTGAAAACGGAATCCGATACGCCAGTGGTCATACTGGATTTGGGGGGAGTTGACTTTCAGCGGGATCCTGAAAATTTCAAAGCTATTTTGGAAGTGATACAAGCCCCCCACCCTGTCGGTGTTAAGCGAATCAGATTATAACCTTTGATTTGTTGTGCCAGCTGTTGCTTCTGCTCCTAATAAAAAGCACCAAAATGCGCTACACATAATCAGATGTGCAAAGTCAAAAAAGCTGAACCACACACCCAGGGAAATCTTGCCGATATGAAATAGAACGGCAGATACTAGCAACCCGATACCCCAAAGCATATACCTGCTTGTTTCGTTACCAGTTTTTTGGAATAATGACCATTCCAGTGGCAATATCAAACTAAATAGCCCAAAGGCTGCATGAAATTCCACAATTGGGAACCATATGGCCCCGATTAACCAGAATGAGGCAGCCAAAAGTGAAAGACTATTAAGCCAGGAAAGTTTTTGCGTGTACACGCCATTTCCGATTCTGGCATTCCGGTAAATGCTGGCTTGAGCCAGCGCTGCCAAAGCAACCATGCCAAGCATCCAACCCGGTACTTTAAACGCAAATGGGAGCAGATATAAAAACAAATGCCCTACAACTGATCCTAAAAAGGCAGAAATGCCCATTAGAAGGAAAAACAGGCGAAAATATACCAGCTCAGGATGAACTATAGCTAGTTTTTGCAACCGAAACCAGGCCACTAGGCATACCAGCGCCATTATCAGACTGGTAAGTGCAATCACAGGTTCGCCTAATCTTAATCCTCCAAAAATCAAATCCGGCTGATAATTATTGGTCAACAATACCTCCATGAGCGCTAAGGTAAGGCCCTGAATCAACTTTAATGAAGAGGTTCACAAGATAAATTTTGATTTCAAAACAAAATATTTGAATTTTGCCCTGCAATAAGCAACATAAAAATCTATTTAAAGGTGTCAAAAGCACTTGCACAAGAACAAGGCGGTAACGAGGATAAACTTGTTGAAAAAGCGCTGCGCCCCAAGCTGCTGGATGAATTCAGCGGACAGCGAAAAATAGTGGACAACCTTCAAGTGTTCATTCAGGCCGCCAAGCAAAGGGGTGATGCATTGGATCATGTCTTGTTGCATGGGCCTCCGGGACTGGGCAAAACAACGCTTTCGCATATCATCACCAATGAGATTGGCGCAAGCCTGAAACTAACTTCCGGGCCTGTATTGGAAAAGCCTGGCGATCTGGCAGGATTGTTGACCAATCTGGAACCTGGGGATGTATTGTTTATTGATGAAATCCACAGGTTAAACACGGTGGTTGAAGAATACTTGTATTCCGCGATGGAGGATTACAGGATTGATATTATGATTGACTCCGGGCCTAGTGCAAGAAGCATTCAGATCACACTCAATCCGTTTACTCTGATAGGAGCCACCACTCGAATGGGACTATTAACCTCGCCATTGCGAGCCAGATTTGGCATAACATGCCACCTGGATTATTATGATGTGCCCACCCTGGAACGAATTATCAACCGATCGGCTGCTATCCTGGAAATTTCGATTTCTCCGGAAGGCGCTCATGAAATTGCTCGTAGAAGTCGTGGTACACCACGAATCGCCAATGCATTATTGAGAAGGATCCGGGATTTTGCACAAATTAAAGGTAATGGTTCTGTGGATCAGGAAATAGCTCGTTATGGTCTTGCTGCCTTGGATGTGGATGAATCAGGATTAGATGATATGGATATCCGCATACTCAACACTATTGTCCACAAGTTTAAAGGAGGACCGGTTGGATTGACCACAATTGCTACTGCCGTTGGCGAAGCAGCTGGTACAATTGAAGAAGTCCACGAGCCTTTTCTAATTATGGAAGGGTTTATTCAAAGAACCCCCCGTGGCCGTATTGCTACCGAAAAGGCTTATAAACATATTGGAGCCGTTCCTCCCCGCAAGGAAGGAACATTGTTTTGAATATAAAGTCGAACCTTCCTGCACCGGCTCTGTTTACCAAACATGAAACTCATCATTGCTATAACAGGCTCTTCCGGTTCCATTTACGCTAAAGTACTCATGGATCGTCTGGTCCAACTCCAATCCCAATGGGAAAAAGTAGGTGTTGTCTTGTCAGACAATGCTGTGATCAACTGGAACCTGGAAATTGGTGAAGAGGATTTTAGTAAGTACCCGTTCGATTTTTATAAAAAAAATGATTTCTACGCTCCTTTTGCATCCGGATCTGCGAAGTACAATACAATGATTGTATGTCCCTGCTCCATGGGTACCTTATCCAGAATAGCTACCGGAATCAGCAATGATCTGGTAACCAGGGCAGCAGATGTAGTGTTGAAAGAAAGGCGAAGATTAATCCTGGTAACCCGTGATACGCCCCTAAGTCTGATTCATATCAACAATATGAAAGCCGTCACGGAAAGCGGCGGTATCATTTGTCCTGCCAGCCCGTCTTTTTATTCCCGACCCACCACCGTGGCAGAAATTGCCGGAACGGTGGTGGATCGGGTATTAGACCTGGCAGGATTCCAGCAACAGGTATATCGCTGGGGCGAGATGGATGATCAGTGAAGATCACTTCATAGCCGCAACAATTACAGCAAAATCATCCGCTTTTAAGGACGCTCCGCCTATCAGACCTCCATCTACATCAGGTTGTGATAACAGTTCTGCCGCATTTTGAGCGTTGCAGGATCCGCCATAAAGTATGCTGGTACTATCAGCTACACCCTTACCGTATTTTTTGGCTATAAGTACCCGGATTGCATGGTGCATTTCCTGGGCCTGCTGACTAGAGGCGGTTCGTCCGGTGCCGATAGCCCAGATTGGCTCATAAGCAATAACTACCTTTCTGAAATCTGCTTCATTCAGATGAAAAAGACTTGCTTTCAATTGCTTGGCCACATAACCAACATGGGTATCCACTTCCCGAATGTGTAAGGGTTCTCCGCAACAGAAGATTGGTCGCATTCCTTTGGAAAGCACCACATTCACTTTGGCAGCCAGCACATCGTTTTTCTCCTTGAAATACTGTCGTCTTTCAGAATGTCCAATAATCACAAATTCGCAACCCACTGAAGCGAGCATATTGGCCGACACCTCGCCAGTATATGCTCCTTTTTCTTCCTGGTGGCAATTTTGAGCTCCAAGATGGAAGTGCTTGCGCACTTTCAGCATTTTACCAATTTCTTTTAAGTGTGTAAGGGGAGGAGCAATGACAACCAACCCCTTTGGTTTGTCAATTTTTTCCAAAATCAACCTGGTAAGTTCGATTCCTTCCTCCAGGGTTTGGTTCATTTTCCAGTTTCCGGCTACAATTTGCTGGCGCATGGTTTAGATATAGTTTTGCGCGAAGGTAAAGCTGCCTGACTCAAAATAAAAACGGGCCGTCCCTTATTAAAAGGACAGCCCGCACGAAATCATTTAAATCCTGTATGCCAGGATTATCTTGTAATAGTCACTTTGGCGTACATCGCCTGGCCATTTGCCTGAACACGAAGCGTGTACATGCCGGAAGCCAGATTGCCGTAATCAAAGTTGCGCATCAGGTTACCTGTACCAAAATCAGTCGTTTCACGCTTGATTTGTTGGCCAATGGCATTGAATAGCACAAATTCAACTTCTTCCTGCGGAATTCCGTTCATCTCCACGACAAATGTACCGTTGTTTGGATTAGGGAACAGGCGGAAGTTTTCCATCCAGGTTGCCTCTCCCAAGCCTGAAGACAAGGTTATACTTTGCTGGAATATGGTAGTACCACAACTGTTACTTGCCGACAGGCTAACAGTATAGGTGCCTGGATTTGCATACGTATGAACAGGATTCTGGTCTGTGCTTGAGTTGCCATCACCAAAGTTCCAGGAATAAGAAACTGCTCCCTGAGAGGTGTTGGTGAATGTTACGGTATTTTGCACTGAAGCAAAGGTAAATCCAGAAACTGGTGTTGTCTGAGTAGTCACATACGCCGGGAACGTTTGTGTATTTCCACCAAAAGCGTTGGTTACCTGAAGGGTAACATCATGCACTCCGGGAGTGCTATACTCAACTACCGGATTCTGTGCGTTGCTGGTACCAGGAGTACCACCAGGGAATGTCCAGCTCCAGGCGGTTGGATTGCCTGCAGACTGATCTGTAAACTGTACGGTTAGCGGCACGCAACCACTTTGCTGGTTTGCACTGATGGCTGCTGTTGGAGCAGAACCCTCAATAACTACAGTTTGGGTAGCGGTTGCAGTACCACAGTCATTAGTAGCAGTAAGTGTAACCACATATGTTCCTGGCTGATTGTAGCTATACGTTGGATTTTGAATGGCACTGCTACCGGTACCATCACCAAAATCCCATGCATAGGAAGTAGCGCCTGAAGACGTGTTGGAGAAGTTTACAGACAAACCATTAGACTGTGAGGTAAATCCGGCAGATGGACCTGCGCCAACCGTAATCGTAGCGGTACTGGTGCTATTGCCAGCCCCGTTGGATGCTGTTAGTGTAACCACATAAACCCCGGCAGCATTCCAGGTAACCACCGGATTGGCATCTGTTGAGGAGCTTGGGTTACCACCTGGCAAATTCCAGGACAGGCTCGTTGCATTACTGCTGGAAGCATTATTGAACTGGACTGTGAATGGCGCGCAACCAGAATTGCTATTGTAGTTAAACCCTGCCACAGGAGGCGTGGATACAGTGACCGTTTGTTCAAAAATAGTGGTACCACAATTGTTGGTAGCTGCCAGCGTCACGTTATAAACACCATCATTCAGATAAGTGTGTGATGGATCCGGGTCAGCGCTGGTGCTATTGTCGCCAAAGTTCCAGGCATAAGAAGTGGCGCCGGAAGACAAGTTAGTGAAGTTCACGGTCGTTCCATTGTTGCTGGAGGAGAATCCGGCAACAGGAGCACCATTTACTGTTATAATATCATTTTGTGTAAATGAGCTGGTAACACCATTCACAGAAGTAACCACCAGTGTTACATCATATACACCAGGCGTGAAGTAGTTAACAGATGGGTTCTGTGCAGACGACGTTGCAGGAGTACCACCTTCAAATGTCCACTCCCATGAAACTGGATTGCCTGAAGAAATATCTGAAAAATTAACGGTTAAACCTGCGCAACCATTAGTGGTATTAGCAGAAAATCCTGCACCAGGAGAGGTATTGATGAGCACATTTTGCGAAACAGAACTGGTGCCACAGGCATTAGATACTGTAAGGATGACGGTGTAGGTGCCATCAGTCGTGTATATGTGCGTTGGGTTTTGATCTGCACTGCTTCCTCCATCGCCAAAGTCCCAGGAGTAAGAAAGACCATTGACGGATGTATTATTAAACGTAGCGGTCTGCCCGGTAACATTAGAAGAGAAGTTGGCCGATGGGCCTCCATTCACTACAATGGTTTGTGTTGATGAGCTGGATCCGGCTGCGTTAGATACCGTTAATGTGATCGTATAGGTTCCAGGCAGCGTATATACCAGACCGGTTGGATTCTGTACACTGGAGCTGGACGGTGTACCCCCAGGAAACTGCCAATCATAGGAAGTGGCATTTGTGCTGGACGTATTGGTAATCTGGATAGACAACGGAGCACATCCGGTATTGCTGGACACTGTGAATCCGGAGCTGGGCGCAGTTGAAACGGTTACCGTTTGGGTGCTGGTTACTGTTCCACAAGCATTAGTGGCAGACAGTGTAACCGTATATGTGCCATCGGATGAATACGTATGGCTTGGATTCTGCTGCGTACTTGAGCCCCCATCACCAAAATTCCATGCATAGGAGGTAGCGCCGGAAGAACTGTTCGTAAAGTTGACGGTCAATCCATTGGCCGAAGAGTTAAATCCGGCAGTTGGCGCCGGGTTTACGACAATGAAATTGTTTTTAACAATGGTGTCACGACCAGCGCTATTAATGGAAATAAGCGTCACAGGATAAGAACCCGGAGTGTTATACACTACAGAAGGATTTTGCAGCGTGGAGGTATTCGGAGTTCCTCCCGGGAATTGCCACTGGAAAGAAGTAGCATTCGGCGTAGATTGATTGTTCATCTGAACCGTCAACGGGCCACATCCGCTGGTAGGTACAGCACTGAAATTCGCCTTTGGTTCTGTGATAATCGTTACCTGTTGGGTGTCAGAAACGGTTCCGCAATCGTTGGTTGCAAACAGGATTACCTGGTAAGTGATAATATCGTCAGATACCGGATATTCATGAACTGGGTTTTCCACCAGACTGCTATCGCCGTCGCCAAAAGTCCACAGGAAGCTTGTGCCGCCAAGAGACTCATTGGTGAAAGAGATGGAAGTGTTTGTGTTGGCAGAATGGCTGAATGCGGCTGTAGGTACGGTATTAACCGTAATGGTAGAGGTGGTGGTGCTGCTGCCACTGCCATTGGTTGCGGTAAGAGTTACGGTATAAACCCCTGTGTTTCCGTAGGATACAGTTGGATTTGCAGCGGTTGATGTATTTGGAATACCGCCAGGGAACGACCAGCTGTAAGAAACAGCACCGGTAGAGTTGTTGGTAAAACTCACTACCAATGGAGAGCCTGCAGGATCCCAGCAGTTTTCTACCGGATCAACATTTTCAGCTTCTCCTGCATGCTCGGTAAGTCTGCATGCTTCCTCAATGGTTCTCAGAACATTGTAGTGATTAATCGATTGGTTGTAGTTTCCTTGCTCAACGTGCGCACCATAAAATACGGTAGCAATCTTATTGTCGTTGGAGAAAGGATTCTCATCATAAGTAACAATGAGCAATGAATTGTGGTCAACACACCACTGCTTGTAGGCATCCAGATTGGCCTGGAGCCAATTGTCAAACTGTTTTACCGGGTTGTTTAATGGCGCGCATGCGTCATGCCCGCCCCCGCAGATATCCGGAATCACAAATGCGACATTAGGAAGGCTGTCAAAAATGGCTGGGAATGCAGAAAATGGCTGGTTAGTAGTTGCAGGAATCTGATTTAAACCATTACCCATCCAGTTGGCGGCCGGGTTGTGCGCTCTGGTATAATTTCCATTTTGAGCACCATTGAATCCAACAGATGGCAACCCTTCGGAATAAGTCCGGTAGGATTTTTGGGCATTGATTAATGCGCTGCCGAGGTTTTCTGTGGTAAAAGATGCTGGAATAAGGTTATCATTCGTTATACCCTGGTTACTGCCGGAAAAAAGTGCCAGATAGTTGGGTTGGCTTTCATCGAAAACAGCATAAGCATTACCGAATTTGGCTCCGGTGTTCGCTAGTGCATTCAGGTAGGGAGCACTGGGGTCTCCAAATACAGGGTCAGGGCTGTCCATTCCACCTACTACCACTACAATATGATCATAAGCTGGAACAGGATTAGAAGGTATACAGCCTGATGAAGGAGTTGCTGTAAATGCAGCAATTGGTGATCCCTGAGATATCACCACCACTTGTGATGTTTTGGTACTGACACCGCATTCATTGGTTATGGTCAGCACAACGGTATAAGTTCCGGGGCTGGGGTACGTATGTATTGGGTTTTTGACTATGCTGGTGTCGCCGTCCCCAAAACTCCAATGATAGGTATTGACGGTACCAATCGAGGTGTTGGTGAAAGTTACCGTTGCGCCATTTATGGAAGAGGAGAAATTGGCCACCGGGGGAGCTTTTACGGTGATATAGGAAACCCTGGTCAAGGTGTCAGCTCCACTTTGATTGGAAGCCCGAAGTGTTATAGGGTAAGTTCCAGCTATGGGATAAACCACAGTTGGATTTGGCTGGTTGGATGCAGCTGGAGTGCCTCCAGGAAAGGTCCATTGATAGGCAAGTGCATTCGGCGACGACTGGTTGGTGAGGGTAATTACCAGCGTAGCACAACCAGTGGTAGGCTCTGCTTCAAAATTAGCTGTAGGAGCCGTATTGATCAAAGTCGACTTTGTTACCGTACCACAGGCATTGGTTACTTTTAATGTAACAGTATAAAAGTTAGCGTCCTGGTATTCATGGACGGGGTTTTCTTCAAAACTACTATTGCCATCTCCAAAATCCCATTCATAGGAAACACCAAACTGAGAAGTATTGGTGAAAGTCAAAACCCGGCCATTTACCGTGTAGGTAAAACTTGCAATCGGCAAGGGATCGATAGTGATGGTATGTATTTTGGTAGATGAGCCGCTGGGGCCAGTTGCAGTGAGTGTCACATTACGTGTGCCAGGGGTATTCCAAATAACACTTGGGTTTTGCTGATTGGACGTAGCCGGGTTGCCGTTGGGGAATACCCAGGCCCAACTAGTCACGTTTCCGGTAGTTAAATCCGTGAATTGAACTGGAGAGCCTTCACATCCAGGGTCAGGACTCCAGGTAAAGTCTGCAACCAAAGCCGGTCCACAAGCGGAAAGGCAGCCGTTATTAATACGGCCCTGAGCATAGTTATTGATGGCATTAATGGATTGGTTACTCCATTGATCAGAAGTATTCACCGTTGGACACATAATCCACTGATCACATCCATTGGGATCGTGTCCACTTGAAAAATTATGTCCCAATTCATGGGAGGTAAGCACGCGAAGAAATTGCGCATTACCGCTGAAGTCCTGTAAGCAGTGATATTTGACATTATTACATATACCACTCAGGTAGGCGATACCAATCGTTCCGCCATTAAAATCACGGTCAGTCCATAATTCCCCTACGTCAAAATTAACCCCGAAACCACCATTATTTCCCCAGGTTCTGAAGCTATCCAACAGGGTTCCTGCATCCGTAGAGGCCGTCCAAGGGTCATTATCTGATACAAACTGAGTTACAATAACAAAAATTAGATCATGGTTAAAACTACCGGTATAATCGCCCTGTACATTGTTGAGTACTGCAATGTTATGGTCTTCCACGGCCCCCACAGAACCATAACTGTTCAGCATTAATTCATCTGATGCAATAGCGATTTCTACTTCATAGCATGCCATATTTTCAGCGCCTCCTTGATTTGCTTTGTCGTTTAGAGCATCTTCAAGGTGTTGCATTTCTATCATTTCTTCCGTAACCCCACACGCATCGGGCGCTAATGGGTTTACTGCGCTGCCAGGATAAAGCACAAAAAGATCTTTGCTGGCCTGAGGCTCAAAATACCACAATGGTTCAATATAGTACCGTTCTAATCCCTCCATTACATAACCATACATAAATTCGTTGTGTATGGTAAGCCGGACATTTCCACCTCCATTCAATTCATTTCCTTTAAATGCAATTTGAGGCTTGTCATAGCTTACGGAAACACCTTCAGTTGTTTGGAACTGAACCGAATAGTTGTCGGCGAGAATTCTACTTGGCGTGAGTGCCAGATTCCAGTTGTGTGTGCCAACAATCAGCTGGATAGAAGATTCTGTGTTGGATTTCATTTGTTTATCCAACATCTTGGCATCCAAACGGAATACCTGATACTCCGAAAATTGGCTTGCCAATGTGGATGATGTATGTGGCTCGATATCTGCCACAAAGGATTGTGCATTGAGTAGACTGGTCAGACTTTGCAGAACCATTACCAATACTATACAACCCCACAGACGTAGTAACTTGACCATAAACTAGTTTGACTAAACGTGATGGTTAGAAGATGAACAATGAAAACGAAATCGGTGAATTGGGATGATGAAAAAGGATGACGTCTTCAGCCAGTAAATAAACAGGGAATTAGTAACTGCAAAATATTATTGCAGGAAGCGATTAAACTGCGGGCGAAAGTAGTACTTCCTTTAGAAATGATTTTGGAATAATAAAAAAAAGCTCGTTTTGCAAAAACCCGACTTTATCTAATTGTTGCTAAATTTGCCCCGCCTACCAAACTAAACGCCATTATCCATTTATGCAAATGCAACAAAAAATCGCGGCGTTCGTCGCTTTGTCACTCTTTTTGACACTTTCCTCTTCAACTCATGCCCAAAGATCCAGGGATCGCAAAAAGGAAGAAAAGGAATCTCCACAAGGCTTTACCTCCAAACTTTGGTATGGAGGAGGGGTAATTGTTGGGTTGGGTGGTTTTAACGGTTATTCCAGCTTTAACTTTGGGTTGTCTCCGATGGTTGGCTATAAAATCGTCGGGCCACTTTCCGTTGGCCCAAGGGTGGCTTATGATCTTATTTCCAACAAACAACGTGGCTTTAAAGCTATTAACCTGCACAGTTTTGACGTAGGTGGTTTTGTGCGCTGCAGGGTGTTTAGAGGCTTATTTGTCCAGGGAGAAGTTTCAAACCAATGGTTTCAGAATTTTGATCCGAATACCGGCGATAAATTCAGTGACGAAAGGGTTAATCAACGATTAGGAGCAGGCTGGAATTTTGGCTCCCCAGGCGGCAGTGGTTCCGAGATAAGCCTGATGTATAACTTTCGCATAGCAAACGACATCAATACCTGGCAAACACCTATGGAATACCGATTCGGGTTTACCTGGAAATTCTAAGTTCCCAAGTGGAAGCAAAAAGAACTTAATGCCCCCACTCACTCATTCACTCAATCACTCACTCACTCCATAACTATGTCAAAGACATCCGACATTTTAGGCAAAGACGCCGCTTATTACCTTGATTATCAAAGTAAAACATTCGATAAAAAAACACTTCATGCACCTTCTAAAAATCATGTAAATGAAATTTGGATGCAGAGCAACCGAAACGGACAAACGCTCAGAAGCATGCAACAACTTTTGGGTACAGGTCGGTTGAAGGATACCGGTTATATTGGAATTCTTCCGGTGGATCAAGGCATTGAGCATGCTGCCGGAGCTTCTTTTGCTCCAAATCCTATCTATTTTGATCCTGAAAATATCGTAAAGTTAGCTGTGGAGAGTGGATGCAATGCAGTTGCATCAACGTATGGTGTGCTGGGAATAGTTGCGCGAAAATACGCGCACAAAATTCCTTTTGTAGTAAAAATCAACCACAATGAGTTCCTCTCCTACCCCAACAGGTATGATCAGGTAATGTTCGGTACGATTAAAGATGCATGGAATATGGGAGCTGTAGCGGTAGGTGCTACCATATATTTCGGCTCTCCAGAAAGCCCCCGGCAAATCATTGAGGTTAGCAAAGCCTTCGAAATGGCGCACGAACTTGGCATGGCTACCATTCTTTGG
The DNA here is from genome assembly GCA_003448025.1 of Saprospirales bacterium. Taxonomy (GTDB): domain Bacteria; phylum Bacteroidota; class Bacteroidia; order Chitinophagales; family Saprospiraceae; genus M3007. Next base: position 20,817 of record DLXL01000585.1, read on the forward strand.
TGCTATACCCGTAATAACAACTTCAAGGTGGATGGTATTGACTATCATACCTCTGCCGACCTTACCGGTCAGGCCAATCACCTGGGAGTAACCATTCAGGCAGATATCATCAAGCAGAAAATGGCTACCAACAATGGTGGCTATAACGCAACCAAGCACGGTAAAACACACCCAAAGGTTTACTCTGAACTTACAACTGATCACCCGATCGACCTTTGTCGCTATCAGGTGGCAAATTGCTACATGGGGCGGGTTGGCTTGATTAACTCAGGCGGTGAGTCCAAAGGATCCAGCGATTTACAGGAAGCGGTTACGACAGCTGTGGTGAATAAGCGTGCGGGTGGAATGGGCCTGATCCTGGGTAGAAAGGCTTTCCAGCGTCCATTTAACGATGGTGTCAAACTACTGAACGCCGTACAGGATGTTTACCTGGACAAAAGTATTAAGCTGGCGTAATTTTCCGGATTGGAATTGACTTATCTATATGCGCATCTTGTTCGATCACCAGGTATTTTCCTGGCAAACTTATGGCGGAATATCAAGGTATTTCGTTGAGCAAATGCGTGAACTGCAAGCGCTGGGGCAAATGGTTTATTTGCCCCAGCATTTTTTTTCAGAGAATGTTTATTTAAGGCAATTGCCAGACTTTAAAAGGAAAAGTCTGTTGCCAATTTCTTTTAAAGGCAAAAAGTGGCTGCAACTGCAATTGGGGAAGTGGAGCTCTACCCGTGCTTTAAAATCCGTTCAACCGGATGTGTTCCATCCCACCTATTTTGATCCTTATTTTTTCTCACAAGTTAACCAACTTGGTGTTCCCTGGGTTGTTACGGTGCACGATATGATTCATGAAATCTATGAACATGGAAGTCGTGGTTTTTTTTCCCTGGATAAGGATGTAATAGCGAATAAAAAGTTCCTGGCAGAAAAAGCTGGTGCTATTATTACTGTTTCGGCAAGTACCCGAGAAGATT